>JALZLY010000024.1 GCA_030858465.1 Deinococcota bacterium | reverse complement strand
CCAGCCGCGCGCTCGTCAGCGACCACCCAGCCTACCGTCAGGCCGCGGCGGCCTGCTCGAGCGAGGAGTTGCTGGCCCTGCGCGAGTGGCTGCGGCCCGTACCGACAAGCCTGGTCAGCCAGGACGACGTCTTCACCGCCTGCGTGTGGACGCGCGACGGCCGTTCTCTACCGGTGCCCGCCTCGTTGCAAGGCGCGGTGAGCGCTGGTGGCGCGCTCACCGCGCTCCCCCGTTTCGACGGCGCCGACAGCGAGCTCATCCTCGACTTCGGCCGCGAGACTTCGGGCTACCTCGACTTCGAGCTCGAGGCGGCCGCAGGAACCGTCATCGACCTCTACGGCTTCGAGTACCTGGAGGGCGACTGGCGGCAGGACACGCATGGGCTCGACAACACGCTGCGCTACGTCTGCCGCGAGGGCAGGCAGCGTTACACCTCGGCGGTGAGGCGCGGGCTGCGCTACCTGATGGTGGTGGTGCGGGAGGCGCGGCGGCCGGTGCAAGTTTCGTACATCAGGATGCTCGAGAGCAGCTACCCGGTGGCGGAGGTCGGGCAGTTCGCCTGCTCGGACGCGCTTCTAAACGACATCTGGGCGATGAGCCGACTGACGCTTCTGCTCTGCATGGAGGACACCTACGTGGACTGTCCCGCCTATGAGCAGACCTTCTGGGTGGGCGACGCCCGCAACGCGGCGCTCGTCAACGCTTACGTCTTCGGCGCGGACGCCCTGACCGAACGCTGCTTGCGGCTCGTCCCGCCCTCGAAGGTCCACAGTCCCCTCTACGCCGACCAGGTGCCGAGCGGCTGGAACAGCGTGATTCCCAACTGGACCTTCTTCTGGGTGACGGCCTGCCTCGAGCACTACGGGCGGACCGGCGATAGGGCCTTTGCCACCGAGATGTGGCCGCACGTGCGCTTTACCCTCGAGCACTACCTCGACAAGCTGGACGCGCGCGGCCTGCTCTACAGCTACGGCTGGAACTTTCTCGACTGGGCGCCCATCGACCAGCCGCAAGACGGGGTGGTCGCGCACCAGACGATGTTTCTGGTCAAGGCGCTCCATGCGGCGGCTGCCCTGGCCGGGGCTGCCGGCGATGAACAGGGAGGGAGCGCTTTGGCTCGAGCCGCTGCGCGGCTCAAGGACGCCGTCAATACGCACCTCTGGTCCAATCAGCATCAAGCCTACCTCGACTGCATTCACGGGAGCGGCGCGCTCTCGACCGTCTTCAGCATGCAGACACAGGTAGTTGCGTATCTCTGTGACGTTGCGGAAGGGGAGCGGAAGGCTAGGCTCGAGCGTTACCTTGTGAATCCGCCGGGCGACTTCGTGCCCATCGGCAGCCCCTTCATGTCGTTCTTCTACTACGAGGCCCTGACCAAGCTCGGGCGCGTCGGCCTGATGATAGACGACATCCGCGCCAACTACGGCCGGATGCTCGAGCACGGCGCCACCACCTGCTGGGAGATGTATCCGGGCGAGGCGAACCGCGCCAACCCCAAGCTCCTCACCCGGAGTCACTGTCACGCCTGGTCGGCGGCGCCGGGCTACTTCCTCGGCGCCTACGTTCTGGGTGTTCGCCCTACCGCACCGGGCTGGCGGGAGGTCCTCGTCGCGCCGCAGCCTTGCGGACTCTCCTGGGCGCGGGGGAGCGTGCCGCTGCCAGGCAAGGGGACGGTCGAAGTGGTCTGGAAATTTGATGCCAAAGGTACGATGCAGCTTACGGTGCGGGCGCCGCAGGGGCTCGAGCTGGACGTTCGCTTGCCCGATGAAGTCAAGGGTGAGGTCAGCGTGACTCGCCTTGGCGACGGTAGCGGGTGATGCGCCGACGGCTGGTTCACCGGATGGAGTCGAGCGGCGACAAGCTGCTGAACCGCTGGACCCGCACTCAGCTCGAGCATGGATTTTCCAATACGCCCTCTGGAGGAGACGACGATGAACGACCCCTTGAACGGCCCCTTTAACGGACTAGGCATGCACCTGGGCAACCTCTCGCGGCTTTCGGGAGCGCGGACGCGCTCGATCAGCCCGGAGAACTTCAGCGGTGCCAAGGGAGAAGGAGGCAAGGCCAAGGAGGGAACGGGCGCGGTTCCCGCAAGGGAACTGGGCCAAGGCTGGAAGGTGTCACCCAGCATCGCTATTCCCGCCAACAGCACGGTGACGCTGGCCGAGATCGAGGGCCCCGGTGCCGTCCAGCACATCTGGATGACGGTTCACCCCTCGGCGTGGCGCAAGTTGGTCCTCCGCTGCTACTGGGACCACGAAGGGGAGCCATCTATCGAAGTGCCCATGGGCGACTTCTTCTGCAACGGCTGGGGGGAGCGCTGCAACGTGAACTCGCTGCCCGTGGCCGTCAACCCCGCGGGCGGCTTCAACAGCTACTGGGAAATGCCGTTTCGCAAGAATGCACGCGTCACCGTAGAAAACCTCAGCCCCGACGAGGTGAGCGGCTACTACTATCAGATCGACTACACCCTGACCGAGGTCCCGGAGTCGTGCGCTTACCTTCACGCCCAGTGGCGGCGCAGCAATCCCCTACCTTACAAGGAGGTGCATACCCTTTTAGACGGCGTGAGAGGCCAGGGGCACTTTGTCGGCACCTATCTCGCCTGGGGCGTCAACAACAACGGTTGGTGGGGCGAAGGTGAGATCAAGGTCTATCTGGACGGTGACAGGGACTGGCCGACCATCTGCGGCACGGGCACGGAGGATTACTTTGGCGGCGCCTGGAATTTCGAGCACCCCCAGGGCGAGTACGGCGTCTACTCCACCCCCTTTCTGGGCTTGCCTCAGGTGCTTAGGCCCAACGGCCTGTATAAGAGCCAGCAGCGTTTCGGCATGTACCGCTGGCACGTCATGGATCCCATTCGCTTTCAGGGGGACCTGCGCGTCACCATCCAGGCTCTGGGCTGGCGCAGCGCCAAGGAGGGCAAGGGGCGCTTTTTGCCGCTCCAAGATGACATCGCCTCGACGGCCTTCTGGTACCAGGCCGAGCCTCACGCGCCCTTTCCGGCGCTGCCCGGACCTGACGAGCTCGAGGTGGTCTGAGGCTTCAGAGGCTTTGGCAGTTGGTGAGCAGCACGGCAACGGGGGCTTCGCAGGGCCTGCCGGCACGCGCTCAGGTGTGCGTGCTGCCGCGAGCAACCGCTACGTCTTTACGATTTATCGACTGCCATTTGCTTTGTTGGGAGTAACCATGACACACGCGATCGGGGTGCTTGCTAAGAATTATTCCCGCTTCTACTGCATCCCAAAATAGCTCGACGACATGCATACACGTCAGGAACAACCTGTAGATTGGTGAAGTTAAGCAAAAGGCGAAAAGAGTTCACAAAAAGGGTGAGGGAGTTGACGTGTCAAACGTTAGAAAAACAGGCGCAATACCCGGATTTCAATCCGGATATTGCGCCCGGACAGGGCGTTCAGGCGCTAACGTAGCGGTAGTCAACGCATACGTAGTCTGAGAAGCCCGGAATTCATTTGAGTGCGACCATTTCCTGTGGGAGCCATGTTCATGCTGCCAGTTGCAGTACTTGCAACTCGACCGTAACCGGCGCAGACGAGGCTGTCCCGTAGAGCCGGGCATGCTGCTGATTGCGATGGAACTGCCAGTAAGCATCCCAATCACCGCTGAGCCGCACCCCACGCAGATCGAGGGCTTTCGCCGTATCGGGGGAGTTCATGGTGACCTCGAACAGCCGGATTCCCGCCTCCATCAGCACCTCGGAGACCTCCAAACACGCTTGTGGCTGCATGCCACGATAAATGACGACGATGCGGTGGTTTTTGATAGCATCAACAGCAGTATCCACCTGTTCTCCAATCTGCTCGTGTTGCCGATTCAATCTCGTTAGCTCCCAAGAGGCGACCATGACTCACTCTGCCTCAAGTTGCGCGGTGTCGTTGAAGCGCACAAGCGTCCAACGAGCCGGCGGCCAGGCTGTCGTGTCCCAGGCTGTCTCTTCGGCTGTGGTCCATATGTGCGTAGGCGCGTCCATTGCAGTATGTGTTACCTTACCACTCCACAGCGTCGGCCCCACTGGCCCATTTTATTCCGGCGACACCGCGCGACCGCAGCCGCTCGATGAGTTGGCCCGTGTGATGCTGGACGTGTCGGATGTTGTTCAGGTGAAGTTCAAGCTGGGAGAACGGGTACCACTCGAACTCGGACCCGTCCTCCAGCGGGAGCGTGGCCACCGCCTCCGGGAGCCCCGCCAGAAGCAAGTCGAGGAAAGCCAGCAACTCGTCGGACGAGTGAACGCCCTCAACGACGACCGCCGCGCCAGGGTCTTCCCATGAACCGCCCAAGCTCTCGGCACCCTCGATCGCGCCCTCCCACGGACTGCGAGACGAGAGCGTGAGTGATTGTGTTCGCGTTCATAATTGGGGAGCTAGACATTAGTGTCATCCTCCTGGAATATAACGACCAAGCTCACCCGCCGCCGGAAGCGAGAAACGAGCGAAGCTGGAGGCGGTCGGGTGCAGCGCCTTGTTCGGCGGCGGTTAACTGGCCTTAGCTCTGATCATCTGGTTCGGGCGGCGGCAACTGTCTCCGCAGCAGTTCGTTTTGGAATTGCAGAATTAGCTTCTCTCGTTCGTGCCGCTCAGTCTCTTTGAGATGCTCAATCTCAGTTCTCAGTTGCCGAATTTCATCCCGCACGCGCTCAAGCTCAAAGAACAACTGATGGATGGCCGAGACAACACGCCTTGATTCTTCCTCCAGCCCCTTGATGTCCTCAGAGTTCTGGCGTGTTTCCTCTCCGAACGTCCATACCAGTTTGGCTAAGTCGAGAAGTTTCTGCCACATAGATAAAATCTCTCAAGCAATCTTCAGTTCAGTCAACACCGCATGAGTTTCGGCTCGCAACCTCGCAATCTCTCGACGATTGGCTACAATGTCCTCCCTCATCTTCTCCATATCTGCGATGTAGCGGTCAATCTCAGCTTCATATTCTGCTTTTGATTTCGGCTTTGCGTTCATGGTCGCTGTTTTGTTCATCATAGTGACCTCCACCATATATTTTATCAGGGTTACGGCCACACTGCGCGCACGCCGCCCAACGGCGCACACTGGCAATATACCGCTCCGAGGCTGCGCTTGCGAAACAATGTTCCACATGTGTGCGTCCGTTGCAGCGACGTGTTGGGCTGCTGGGGAAGATAGCACCCGACCTGACCCGACCTGTAAGCCACGACGTAGGCTAAGTCGTTGATACCGCCACCTCTTCTTTCGCCTCTTGACGACTCACCTCGTAGGCTGCCAAAAGGATGATAACCATGCCGACGATTTGCACCGCCGTTGGCCTTATGCCGTAGAACGTCACCTCCGTCGCCACCGCCACCACTGGCTCGCCAAACTTGAGGATGGCTAAGCGTCGCACAGGTACACCACGCACCCTCTGATAAAAGAGGATGTAAAGAAAAGCAGTGTGAACCGCGCTCAGAGCAATCACGAAGCGCCAGTTTGTGCTACCGTCAAACGCTGCACCGAGTTGGGTAAAGGGCAACAGCAAAACGGCTCCCAACTTGGGTAAAGGAGACAACCACAGGTGAAGTCTCGCTAATCTTCTTGCCGAAAAAGGTGAGCGCAGCGTACAGCAGTGCAGCTAGCAGCCCCGAGCTAACGCCAAGCGAAAACGTGCTGTTTTCGAGGGCGACACCTTTCACCTTCAGGGGGCACGAGTGCGGCTCGAGCTGCCCGCCCAAGGAAGCTGTCCGTAAGTTCTGTTCTCTTCTCTCTTCGGCTAAGCTCAGCGGCGCGCCCTGGCAGGATACCTACCAAGCGACTGGACTCGCACTGAAGTTCGATGTACATGTTGGCGCGCCCGTTGCAGCGAGTGTTAGGCGACTTAACTGGTGAGCCTGTCATACGCATCGTGACTCCCTATCCACACCCAGATGAAGTCAGCGTCGTCTTTAATAGCCAAAGCTAGGTAGCTCAAACCAACCCGCGCAGACCAGTATTGACCGACCTTCTTGAAGTACAGGGATGGGTGATTTGGGTTTGCCTTGAGCAACTCAAAGTTTTTTCTGGCTAGGCGCTGGAGGGGCTCAGGTAAAGCATAAAGGCGTTCCCAAAACCGAGGTGTTGTTCGGTGCGCTCACAGGTCCTGTAGCTTCCCTTGAGATTTTGCTGTCTTCGCCTCCTCGAGCAGGCTATCGAGCTTTCCAGCTGCTGCATCGGCCTCGAGTTGCTCATCCCATCGCTGCCAGTCCATTTCCGCGAACCACTCCCTTAGGCGAGTGAAGTCTTTTTCGGAAAGAGCTTCAATTTCGGCTTGAATGCGTTCAACCTGTGCCATTTGCGTCACCTCTTCGCTGCCATGCTAGTGCTTTTAATTATAGAAGAGATAAGGCGCACTTGGTTGCCTGACGTCTGAATTAAGCCGAACCGCGAAGCGGGTTCGGCTTGGATGAATTGTTAGGCGTTACCGAACTCACGATATACAAGGTCCTACATCTTCTGGCCCGCCTCGACGAGCCGCGCTAGTAGTCAGTCAACCTTCTTTCGATGGGTCATTGCGTTCACGAAGTATCCCGATTCGCGCAGCACTCCGCAGGAAGGGTGGAGCGAAGCGGGTTTCGCGAAGCACTCCGCAGGATTCGCGCAGCTTCCCGAAGGGTTCGCGAAGCACTCCGCAGGAACGAAGTCGTGCGAAGCAACGTGGCAATCTCACGCCTCGCTCTTCATCAGAGATTGCTTCGCTTCGCTCGCAATGTTCGCGCAGCACCCCGCAGGGACAACCCATCATTTTTGCCTTGACGGACCACTAGTAGCGTTTAGCTGTTGGTCAGTTTGGCTTTGGTCAAAGATAAGGGCTAAATGCTAGTACTACAACGAGACTTTGACAGAACCCATCTGAGAGGCTGAAGATAGGGATATGAACAGAATCATCGAGCCAGTACCCTTGATAGGGATAAGGATAAGCGTAGCTGATGTGGCGGATGCTGGGGAAACGCTGGAGGGCTACCACAGCCTTTTCACCCCCCTTTTGGCCGCCGGGAGTCCTTGGGAAAGACCAAGGGTGAGCGCTGCCATGAGTATCTACGAGGATTAATGGGCAAGGCCAAGAACAAGTCGGTCGAGACCATCGAAGCTCACCCTGCCTCAGGCGGTGCTCTTGCTTAAGGCGAGCTTTCCGAAGCCCAAGTTCGACTTGGAAAAAGCCGTGCGGATCGTCAACTACTATCAGGAGCGTCATGAGGCGGCGCGTCAGTCACACCGCAAAAAGCGTCTGGCGCAACTTGGAGAGTGGTTGGAGTGAAGTCTCGTTGTAGTACTAGAGCGCGCCGACCTCTTGCAGGAGCTCGACGGTGCCCTCGAGGTCGTCCAAATCGCTCAGGTCGAGTTCGGGCGTCTCTAGCTCGGCGAGCGGCGGCAGAAGCGGGTTGACGGCGATACCCTCCACCAGCGGGTACTCGTAGACCTCGTCGGCGAAGTGCGCTTGCGACTCGGCGCTCAGCAGGTAGTCGACGAACTGCACGGCCAGCTCGCGCTGGTCGCTGCTGGTCAGCACGCCCGCGCCGGCGACATTGATGAGCCCGCCCAGGTCGGCGTCCTCCAAAAAGTGGTTGCGGGCGGGGAAGCCTTCGCCCTGCTCGGCGATGAACTGGAAGAGGTAGTAGTGGTTGACCAGGCCCAGGTCGATCTCGCCGCGGGCGGTGGCCTCGACGATGGCGCGGTTGTTGGGGTAGTCCTGGACGCCGTTGGCGAGCATGGCGGTAAGCCACTCACGAGCGTACTCCTCGCCCTCCAGGACGCGCATGGCGGTGACGAAGGCCTGGAAGGAGCCGTTCGACGGCGCCCAGCCGACGCGGCCCTGCCACTGGGGCTCGGTCAGCTCGAAGACGCTACTGGGCAGCTCGCTCTCGTCTACACTCTCTGTATTGTAGGAGAGCACGCGGGCGCGGCCGGTGACGCCCACCCAGAGTCCTGCGGGGCTGCGAAAGCGCGGCTGGACCCTGTTCAAGACCTCGTCGGGCAGCTCGCTCAGGACGCCCGCGCGGGCGAGCGCGCCCAAGGCTCCGGCGTCCTGGGCGATGTAGACGTCGGCGGGGGAGTTTTGACCCTCCTCGAGGATGGTGGCGGCCAGGGCGGCGGTGTTGCCGTAGCGGGCGTCGACGCTGACGCCGGTCTCGGCCTGGAAGCGCTCGATGACGGGCGCCATGAAGGCCTCGTTGCGGCCGGAGTAGACGGTCAGGGTCTGGGCGAAGCCGAGCGCGCCAAAGGCGAGGGCCAAGGTGATGCCGAGAGCGGGGGTGAGTCGTGCGAACATGTCGTCTCCCTGGGTGCTGGATGGTGTTTTTTAATCCCGAGTTAAACCATCGGGATTACATCCGAGAACATGCTATCGGGAGAAGAGGGTTCTGTCAATACCCGAGTCGAGCACTCGGAATTAGAGGAGGCGGCGAAGGTCAGCGTTGCAGCCCCGCCGGGGTGAGGGCGAGCTCGAGCCGTCCCAAGGCGAAGTCGGTGAGGAGCGCCAGGAGCGCGACCGGCACGGCGCCCTGGATGACCAGCGCCAGGTTGCTCACCGCCAGCCCGGCGATGATCGGCACGCCGAGGCCGCCCGCGCCGATCAGCGGTGCCACCGTGGCGGTGCCGATGGTGTAGATAACACTGATGCGCACGCCCGCCAAGATGACCCGCACGGCGAGCGGCAGCTCGACGGTGAGGAGCAGCCGCAAGGGCCCCATGCCCATGCCGCGCGCCGCCTCCTTGAGCGCGAGCGGCACGGCCTCTAGGCCCGCCACGGTGTTGCGCACGACCGGCAACAGGCCGTAGGCCACCAGCGCGATCAGGGTGGGCCGCAGGCCGAAGCCGAAGTAGGGCAGGGCCAGGGCCAGGACCGCCACCGGCGGGAAGGTCTGGCCGATCGAGAGCAGGTTCGAGGCCAGCGGCAGGAAGGCTCGCCCGCTCGGCCGGGTCAGCCACACCCCCAGCGGCAGCCCGAAGAGCAGGGTGACGAGGGTCGCCAGGCCGACGATGCGCAGGTGCTCGAGGCCGAGCTCGAGCAGCGTGGCGCGGCCGAAGACGACGGTGCGCTGGTCGGGAAAGAGCCCGCGCAGGGCGGCCTCCCACCAGCCCTGCTGCGCGAAGAGCCCAAAGAGCAGCGCGAGGAGCCCGAGGGCCAGGGCGAGGCCGGCCAAGGCGCCGAGCCGCGGTGATCTGTGCGCCGCAGTCAGCACCGCAGTACGCCGAGACCCTCAGCCAGGACCCTCACAGCAGCGCCCCTAGGCTGCCCTCGGGCTTCTCGTCGGTCTCGTCGGCGGTGAGGGCCACGAGGGTGGTCAGCTTCAAGACGCCGATGAGCCGGTCCGCCTCGTCCACCACCGGCATCTCGCCGACGCCCTGGGCCAGCAGGCGCGAGAGCGCCTCACGGGCGTTGACCGAAGCCGTCAGGGCCCCGCTGGAGGCGTCCACCGGGGTGTAGGCCGCCGTCACCTCGGGCTCGGCCTCGAGGGCGCTGCGGTTGAGCCAGCCCCGGTAGCGGCCGGTGTCGTCCACGACGTAGACGCTCTTGCGGCTCTCCAGCCGGCGCCGCGCCTCGCTTGCGGAACTCGACAGGGGCAGGGCCTCGGGCGCCGGGCTCATGTGCTCAACGATGGGGATGCGGCTCAGGCGTTTCAGAGCGCGGTCGGCGCCGACGAACTGGCGCACGAAATGGTTGGCGGGTCTGGTCAGGAGCTCCTCGGGGGTGTCGTACTGCTCGACGGCGCCCCCCCTCATCACGCAGATGCGGTCGGCCATGCGGATCGCCTCGTCGATGTCGTGGGTGACCATCACGATGGTCTTCTTGAGCTTGTCTTGCAGGCGCAAGAACTCGTCTTGGAGCCGCTCGCGGGTGAGCGGGTCCACCGCGCCGAAGGGCTCGTCCATCAACAGGACCGGCGGGTCGACCGCCAGGGCCCGCGCTACCCCCACGCGCTGCGCCTGGCCGCCCGAGAGCTCGCGCGGGTAGGCGCGGCGGTAGCGGCCGGGATCCAGGCCGATGAGGGTGAGCAGTTCGTCCGCCCGTTCGGCGCTCCGCCTCTTGGGCCAGCCGAGCAGGTCGGGGACCACCTGGATGTTTTGCTGCACGGTCATGTGCGGAAAGAGGCCGACGCTCTGGATCACGTAGCCGATGCCGCGCCTGAGTCGCTGCGGATTCGTCGCCTCGGTGTCCTGGCCGTTCACCCTGATGGTGCCCGAAGTCGGCTCGATGAGGCGGTTAATCATCTTCAAGGTGGTGGTCTTGCCGCAGCCCGAGGGGCCGATCAGGACCACCAGCTCGCCCATGCGGACGCTTAAGCTGACACCCCGCACCGCTACCACCTCGCCGTAGCGCTTGCTGACGTTGTCGAGCGCGATCATGCCTTTACTCCGGGTCTCTCGCGCATACTCGTCACGGCCTCATCCCTCGCGGCGTCAACAGGAGCCCCAGCCCCTTCAGCAGCGCGTCCGCCACCAGCGCCAAGAGGATGATCGGCAAGGCACCCAGCAAGATGAGGTCGGGCACCACCTGATCGATGCCGCGCAGGACGAAAAAGCCCAGCCCGCCCGCGCCGATCAGGGCCGCCACGGTGGTGATGCCGATGGTCAAGACCGCCGAGCCGCGCAGCCCCTCCAAGATGAGCGGCAGGGCCAGGGGCAGCTCGAGGCGGCGCAGGATTTGGCCACTGCTCATGCCCATGCCCCGCCCCGCCTCGAGCACCGCCTGGGACACCTCGCGGACGCCGGTATAGGTGTTGCGCACGATGGGCAGGAGCGCGTAGAGCGTCAAGGCGATAAGCGCCGGTGCCGCGCCGATGCCGCGCACCCCGAACTGGGCGAGCGGCTCTCGCCACAGTGCCATGGGGTTGAGCGCGCGCGGATCGAGGTTCAAGAGGCCGAGCAGCAGGGCGTGAGCATAGACCGCCGCCAGAACGGCCAGGACGGCGCCGGGCGCGAGCGCCAGGAGAGCGGTCAGGGTCAGTCCGCCGCCGCGCCAGGGCGCCGGCAGCCGACGGCTCGAGAGTGCCATCGCCGCGGCCAGCCCCAGGCCCAAGAGCGCGAAGAGCACCGCCTGCGCCAGGCTAACGTTGCGCCCGAGTTCGGCCAGGGGCGCCAGCAGCAGGCCGAACAGTGCCAGCGAGGGCACGGTCTGCAACAGGCCGGCGGCCGGCAGGACCACCCCGGCCACGCGCGCCTGCCGGGCCGCCCAGATGGCGGCGGGCACGCCGATGAGCGCTGCTACCAGGACGCTCGTCAGGGACAGCGCCAGGTGCCGCCGCAACTCGGCTGGAAAGGTGCGTCCCTGGCCAGCGAGTTCGCGGGCGATGCCGAGTTCCGAAAAGGCGCCGAGCGCGAACGCGCCAAGGAGCACGAGCAGGCTGGGCAAGGCGAGCCGGAGCAGGGCGCTGCGCTGCTCCGGCGCTTCGCCGGCCGCGCCGAAGAGGGCGATGTAGATCGCCAGCCCGGTCAGCCAGATGCCGCCGCCCAGGGAAACGCGGGCGCTGCTCGCCGCGTCCAGCAGGAGTACGTCCGTCCCCTCGCGGATGAACAGGACGGCTACCAGCAGCGCCAGCGTCGCCAAGGCGCCCTGAAGCCAGGGGCGGGGAAGCCAGGGGCGGGCGCGCAGGGGAACGAAGCTGAGGAGGCCGCAAAGAAGCCACAGCGCGGCCAGCGCCAGGGTCCAAGCCGGCGACAGGGCGTAGGGGCTCAGGCTCTCGCCCGCCACGACGCGGTTGGCCTTGAAGAGCAGCCAGCCGGGGCTGAAGGCGGGCAGGCCGAGGAGCGCCGTCAAGCCGACGAAAGCGCCAAGCAGCGTCACCCAGTTGACCGGGCTGGCCAGCGAGGTTGCGCCGCTGCCTGTAGCGCGAGAGAGGATCACGGTCAAGGATACCGCGCCAGCCCGCAGCGGCCAAGGCCGGCGTTGGCAAGCTGGAGTTCACAAGAGCGGAGGGCGCCGCGCGGCGCCCTCCGGAGTCGTTGCAGGCGCGACAAGCTCAGTTCAGGAAGCCTTCGGCCTCGAGGTAATCCCGCGCCACGTCGGTGGGGTTTTCGCCCTCGACCTGGACTTGGGCGTTGAGGCGCGACAGGGTGGCCTCGTCGAGACCGGCGAAGACCGGGTCGAGCAGCTCGGCGAGCTCGGGGTACTGCTCAAACACTTCCGTGCGAACGATAGGCGCGGGCTGGTAGATGGCCACGGCGCCCTCGGGGTCGGTCAGGGCCACCAAGCCGAGCGCGGCGACGGCGCCGTCGGTGCCGTAGGCCATGCCCGCGTTGGCGCCGTCGGTGCCCTGGGCGGCGGCGGTGAGCGTCTGGGTGGTGTCGCCGCCCGCCAGGATGACGAGCTGGTCGGGCTCGACCATAAAGCCGTAGGTCTCCTCAAAGGCCGGCAGGGCGTCCTCGCGGTCCACGAACTCCTGGCTGGCGACCAGCCTGAACTCGCCGCCCTCGTTCAGGTAGCGCGCCAGGTCGGCGAACGTCGCCAGCCCTTCCTCATCGGCGAGCGCCTCGGGCACGGCGATCGCCCAGGTGTTGTTGGCGGGCGAGCGGCCGAGCCAGGTCACGCCGTTGTCGGCGTCGAGCTCGCGCACGAGCTCGTAGCTCGCCTCGGCGTCGCGCGATACGCCCTCCGGAACGGCGTCCTCGAAGAAGGTGAGCGCGGAGCCGGTGTACTCGGGGTAGAGGTCGATCTCGCCGGCCAGGAGCGCCTCGCGCACCACCGAGGTGGTCCCGAAGCTGGTGCGGTCGTTGACCTCAAAGCCGTCTTGCTCGAGCACCAGCCGGATGATCTGGCCGAGGATGGAGCCCTCGACGTCGATCTTGGAGCCGATGGTGACGGGGCCTTTTTGGGCCATCGCACTGCCGGCCAGCAGGACGAGGGCAAGGATAACTATGCGGATTGGGAGCATCTCAACCTCCTAAGGTCTGCAAAAACTTCGGACACATCTAAACATCGGACACATCTAAACATACGTCTGATAAACACACGTCTGAACGCAAAGGTCCACCGTGAGTAGAGCACGCTCCAGGCGCCAACTCTGTCAGCTACTGTACTAAGCAAGCAGCATAGCGGGCGTTATAAAATTCTCGCTCAGCGCCGCCCTATCCTCGAGGCGGCCTTGACATGATATTTGACATGATATTTGGCATATAATTGGGCTCGAGCTGTACGCCTCGGGCAAGTTCAGAAAAGAGAAAAGGACGTGAAACCATGAAGAAGATCCTGTTCCTCCTCATCGGCCTGGCCGGGTTCGCCGTTGCGCAAGACGTCGTGCGTTGGGACATGCACGTGGCCTGGCCGGAGGCGAACTACCACACCCAGGGCGCGCAGCGCTTTGCCGAGCGGGTGAGCGAGCGCTCCGGCGGGCGGCTTGAGATCACGGTCCACTCCGGGGGCGCCCTGGGCTACAGCGGCCCCGAGATCCTGCGCGTGGTCCAGCGGGGGGCCTTGCCCATCGCCGAGGTGTTCATGCCCAACGTCCTCGGCGACGAGCCCATCTTCGGCCTCTCCGAGATGCCCATCGCCAACGAGTACGACCCGGCCTTTGAGCTTTACCAGCTCGGCAAGCCCTACTACGAGCAGGCCCTCGCGCGCAACAACCAGCGGCTTCTCTACGTCGCGCCCTGGGCGCCGCAGGGGCTCTACACCCAAAACCGCATCGAGACCGTGCAGGACCTGAGCAGCCTGCGGACGCGCACCGCCGGCCCGAACGTGACCCGCTTCGTGGAAGAGGTGGGCGCCCGCGCCCTCACCATTCCCTTCGGCGAGCTGTTCTCGTCGCTGGCCACCGGCCTCATCGACTCGGTGGTCACCTCGCCGGAGACCGGTGTGGACGCCTCGCTCTGGGAGGTGACGGACTACTTTATCGAGGGCTTCGTGCCGGTCTTGCTGACCGATATGGTGACCGTCAACCTGGACGCCTTGGGCGCGCTGCCCGAGGAGGTGAGAGAGGTGGTGCTCGAGGTGGCCGCCGAGTTGGAAGGGGAGATGTGGGAGCTTGCGCAGGAGCGTCAGGCGGTCGCCAGGGAGACGATCCAAGAGAGAGGGCTCACCCTGATCGCCGAGGCGGAGATTCCAGCGGACATCCAGGCCGCCAGGGAGGCCGCGGCCGACGCCGTCTTGGACGCCTGGCTGGCCGAAGTGGGTGAGGACGGTCAAACCATCGTCGAGGCTTTTCGCTCCAGAGACTAGTGAGGGCGCTCGAGGCGGCCCTCAGTGCGGCAGAGGGACTGGCCTCCTTGGGCCGGTGGCTGGCGGGAGGCATCCTGCTCGCCGCCACCGGCCTCATCACCGCCGAGATCGTCTTGCGTGCCCTCTTCAACCGCAGCACCTTCGCGGTCGAGGAGTTCTCGGGCTACGCCATGGCGGCCATGATCTTTCTGGGCGCGGCGCACACGCTGGCGCGGGGAGGGCACATCCGCATCCGCCTCTTCAGCGACCGCTTGGGGCCGGGAGGGAGGTTATGGCTCGAGCGGCTGGCGCTGGCCGTGGGCGTCGCCTTCGCCAGCCTGCTGCTATACGCCTTTTTCAACCTCTTCTGGGATTCCTGGAGCTACGGCACCAGGAGCCTCTACCCCTCGAGGACGCCCAGATACCTTCCCCACGGGCTGGTCTTGGTCGGCATCGCCCTGTTGTGGCTCGAATTCGTCGTCCTCTTGGCGCGTTCTTGGCTCCATGCTCCGTCGCCCGAAGAGGCCTCGCAGGAGGGTTTCTAAGCGAATGATGGCACAACTGCCCATCATCGGCGGGCTGTTTTTGCTTCTGCTGCTGCTCTTGGGCCTCAGCATCCCGATCGCGGCGGCGATCTTTTTAGTGGCGCTCGTCGGCATTCACTTCTTCACCGCGGTGCCCGCCCTTCAGATCGCCTCCAATATCGTCTGGAACAGCACCAACTCGTATACGCTGGTGGCCTTGCCGCTGTTTATCTTCATGGGCGAGCTGCTCCTTAGGACCCGCGTCGCCAAGAGGATGTTCGACGGCTTGGCGCCGTGGCTGGGCGCCCTTCCGGGCGGCCTGCTGCACGTCAACGTGGTGGCCTGCGCCCTCTTCGCGGCGGTGTCGGGCTCGTCGGTGGCGACGACCGCGACCATCGGCAAGATAACCATTCCCGAACTCCTGGCCCGGGGCTACGGCGAGAGGCTGGTGGTGGGTTCACTCGCCGGTGCGGGCACCCTGGGTTTTCTGATCCCGCCCTCGATCGTGCTCATCATCTACGGGATTCTGGCCCAGGTTTCCATCGGGCAGCTCTTTATCGCGGGCATCTTGCCGGGGCTGCTGCTCGCCGCGGGCTTTATGCTCTATCTGGCGGCGGTCGGCTACGCGCGGCCGGACCTCGCGCCCCGTCAGGAGGAGCGCTACAGCTGGGGACAGCGGTTGCGGGGCCTCCTCGACTTGGCGCCCGTCACCGTGCTCATCGTGGCGGTGCTGGGCACCATCTACCTGGGTCTGGCGACGCCGACCGAATCGGCCGCCATCGGCGTGGTGGGGGCGGCCCTGCTGGGCCTTGTCTACCGCACCCTCAGCCTGCAGGGCTTTTTGGAGGCCGTCTCCGGCACCGTGCGCACCACCAGCATGATCGGCCTCATCATCGCCGCCGCGGCGCTGTTGTCGACGGCGATGGGCTATATCGGCATTCCCCGGGCGCTGACGCAGTGGATCGGCAGCTTGGCGCTCTCGCCCTACTTGTTGATCGCCGCGCTGGCCCTGCTCTACATCCTCCTGGGGCTCTTTTTGGACGGCATCTCGATGATCGTGGTGACCTTGCCCATCACCCTGCCGCTCATCACCGCCGCGGGCTTCGAGCCGCTGTGGTTCGGCATCTTCTTGGTCCTGATGGTCGAGACCGCGCAGATCACCCCGCCGGTGGGGCTCAACCTGTTCGTGATCCAGGGCATCAGCGGCAGGTCGATCACCTTCGTGGCGAGGGCGGCGGCGCCCTTTTTCTTTATCCTCTTGGGCGTCACCGCGCTGGTCACGGCCTTTCCGGAGATCGTCGCCTACCTGCCGGGCCTGATGCGCCGCTAAGGAGCAATATGACTATACCGAACACGATTCCGAACACGACACCGAACACGGTACAGGACACGGTACAGGACACGACCAGGCACGTCGATATCAACGCGGACAGCGGCGAGTCCTTTGGCCGGTGGCGCCTCGGCCGCGACGAGGAGCTCTTTCCCAAGCTGACCTCGGCCAACCTGGCCTGCGGCTTTCATGCCGGCGACCCACTCACCATGCAGCGCACCGTCAGGCTGGCCAAGGAGCACGGCGTCAAGGTCGGCGCGCACCCGGGCTTTCCCGACCTGGCCGGCTTCGGACGGCGCGACATGGCGGTCGCCCCGGAAGCGCTCCATGCCGACGTTATCTATCAGATCGGCGCGCTCAGGGCCTTTTTGGACCTTGCCGGGCTCGAGCTGCACCACGTCAAGGCCCACGGCGCGCTCTACCTCAAGATGACGCGCGACCGCGAGACGGCGCTGGCGGTGGCGGAGGCCGTGCGCGCCTACGACCCAGGGCTGCCGCTGGTCATCTTGGGCGGGCCGGGCGGCGGGGTGATGGCGGCGGCGGCGCGGGAGGCGGGGCTCAGGGCGGTGCAGGAGGCCTTCCCCGACCGCGCCTACCT
>JALZLY010000023.1 GCA_030858465.1 Deinococcota bacterium | reverse complement strand
CTTTTGGGCGGCGAGACGGCGGAACTGCCCGGCGTCTACGCCGCGGGCGAGTTCGACCTGGTCGGCACCGTCGTCGGCGCGGTCGCGCGCGCGGAGATGGTCGACGGCCGCGAGATCCGCTCGGGCGACCGCATCCTCGCCCTCATGTCGGGCGGCCTGCAGACCAACGGCTATAGCCTGGCGAGGAGGATCTTAGAAGGCCGCTACGGCGAGGCTCTGGGCGACGGCACCGTCGGCGAGGCGCTCCTAAGGCCGCACCGCAGCTACCTGCGGCCGGTGCGCGCCCTCTTGGATCTGGGGCTAGTGCGCGGCATGGCGCACGTCACCGGCGGCGGCATGCCCGGCAACCTGCCACGCGTCCTGCCCGCGGGACTCGGCGCGGTGATCGAAGCGGACAGCTGGCCGGTGCCTGCGATCTTCCGCTTGATCCAGGCGGCGGGCGGCGTCACCGGCGAGGAGATGCGGCGGGTGTTCAACCTCGGCGCGGGCTATCTCGTGGTGGTGCGCCCGGAGGACGTGGCCGAAGCCCTCGCCTGTGCCGGCGAGAGCGTCTTCCCTATCGGCACGGTCGTCGAGGGGCTGGGCGTGCAATTTCAG
Organism: Deinococcota bacterium; assembly: GCA_030858465.1. Taxonomy (NCBI): domain Bacteria; kingdom Thermotogati; phylum Deinococcota; species Deinococcota bacterium. Next base: position 8,622 of record JALZLY010000023.1, on the reverse strand, counting down.
ACTTCATGAGTTGAATTTGTGGGCTGGAACCAATTGATGGCTTGCTGGCTCAACTATTCTCAGAATTGTACATGGTTTGTACGATGTTTGAAAGGAGATACACATGAAGAAGCTATTAGCCTTACTCGTGCTTGTCGTCGGCCTCACCCTCGCGGTCGCCAGCAACCAGCAGACCGCCGAGGAACCCGGCACCATCGTCGATGTCGCCATGGCGAACCCGGACTTCAGTACTCTGGTCACCGCCCTTCAAGAAGCAGACCTCGTCGAGACACTCCAGGGCGAGGGTCCCTTCACCGTGTTCGCGCCGACCGACGAAGCCTTTGCCGCCCTGCCCGAGGGCGCCTTGGACGAGCTTCTCGCCGATCAAGAGGCGCTTCAGGCGGTTCTCCTCTACCACGTAGTAGCCGGCGAAGTGACCTCGGAGGACGTCATGGCGCTCGAGGACGGCGCCGAAGTCGAGACCGTCGAGGGCAGCCCGCTCACCGTGACCTTCGACGGCGATATGGTGATGGTCGATGACGCTACCGTCACGGACGTCGACATCATGGCCTCCAACGGCGTCATCCACGTGATCGACACCGTGCTCATGCCGCCGCTGGAAGAAGGCGCCTCGAGCAGCAACTGACCTTCCACTTCAGCAAGTCCTCAAGGCAGCGAGGAGCCCGGGTCAGACCCGGGCTCCTTTTGCTCGCCGACGAACATGCCATGCTCGAGAGGCCGTGCTCAGGTGCGGACAGGCTTGAACGCTTGGGGGTGCACGGCGCTCTGCTTGGAACTCGCCTGGCTGTAGGCGGGCAGGAGCACGGTAAAGGCGGTGCCCTCGCCGAGCCGCGACTCCACCTTGACCTCGCCGCCGTGCTGGGCGACGATCCACTTGACGATGGCCAGACCCAGACCCGAGCCGTTGCCGCGCGTCGAGCGGGCGCTGTCAACCCTGTAGAAACGCTCGAAGAGAAAGGGAATCGCCTCGGCGGGGATGCCGGGGCCATCGTCTAAAACCTCGAGGCTGACCTCGTCCTTGCCCTGCGTGAGCGAGACGGAGACGTGCCTTGAGCCGGCGTTGAGGGCGTTCTGGACGAGGTTCAAGACCACCTGCTTGAGCCGGCCGGCGTCGCCGTCGACTTCGACGATGGGCGAGGGAATGGCGAGCGCGAGTTCGGTGCCCTCGGCGGTGCGCCTCACCTCCTTGTAGACGCTCTCGACCACCTCGACCAAGTTCATGGGCTCGCGCTTGACCGCGAAGCCCGCGTCGGCCCGGGCCAACTCTAAAAGGTCGTTGACCAGTTTGGCCATGCGCTCGCCCTCGCCGCGGATCACCCCCAGCGACTCGGCCTGCTCGGCGCTCGGCTTGGTGCGGCGGAGGAGGTAGTTGGCGTGGCCGACGATAGCGGTGACGGGCGTGCGCAGCTCGTGGCTGGCATCGGCGGTAAAGCGCCGCTGCGTCTCGAAGGACTCCTGGAGTCGCGCCAGCATGTGGTTGATGGCGACCGCGAGCTCGCTCATCTCGTCTTCGGACTTGGGTACGGGCACCCGCTGGGCGAGGTCTTGCGAGCCGATGCGCGCGGCGGCGGCGGTCACCCGCTTGACGGGCAGGAGCGCCTGGCCCGAGAGCAGCCATACCCCGACCGCGAAGAGGCCAAAGGCCGCCACCACCATGGTGACCAGGTTGACCGCGAGCTGGCGCAAGATGGGTTGGATGCTCGAGGTGGGCAGGGCGATCAGGTGAGCGGCGTAAAAGTTGAGGTTTTCCTGACCGTTGTCGAGGGAGTGTCGCAACAAGCGCGCCTGAACCACATGGGTCTGGCCGCCGGGCCCGCTCACGCGCAGGGCGAGCTGGCCTTCGCGGGCGAGCCTTTCGCGGTCGCGCGCGCTCAGCGCCGACCAGAGGCTGGTTTCTCTGCTGGGCGCGCCGCCCTCGGCGCTCATCGGCACCTGCCAACTCTGCCAACTGCCACGCGCGACCTGTTCGGCGCTGAGCGGCCGCGCCGGGTAGACCAAAAATTCGTGTAGGGCGCCGTGTTCCGAAGCCTGCAAGGCCTGATAGGCCTCGGTGAGATTGGCGTTGGACGCGAAGATACGCATGACCTCGGCCACCCGGTTCTCGAGCTGGGCGATGAGCGAGCGCTCGGTGAGCGCGTAGACGCCCCAGGCCACCACCACCAGGACCAGGGCCAGAAAGGCGGTGTAGACGAGGGTGAGCCTGAGCCTCAAGGACATAGCGCTAGCCTAAAGCATCCCCGGCTAAGGAAGAGGAGCGTTTGATGAGTGAGCCATGCCTCACTCTTCGCGCAAGACGTAGCCGACGCCGCGCACGGTGTGGATGAGGCGGCGCTCGCCGTCGCCCTCGAGCTTGCGCCGCAGGTAGCCCACGTAGACGTCGACGACGTTCGAGCCGCCGGTGTACTCGGGCCACACCTTCTCCTCGATCTCGAAGCGGTTGAAGACCTTGCCGGGGTTGCGCGCGAACAGCTCCAGGAGCTCGAACTCCTTGGCGGAAAGCTCGACCCGGCGGCCGTCGCGAAAGACCTCGCGGCCGTCTAGGTTCATGACCAGGTCGACGACCCGCACCTCGCCGGTGACGGCGGGGTTGACGCGGCGCAGGTGGGCCCGCACCCTGGCCAGGAGCTCCTCGATGGAAAAAGGCTTGACCAGGTAGTCGTCGGCGCCGGCGTCCAAGCCCGTCACCTTCTGCTCGACCGAGTCCTTGGCGGTCAAGATGATGATCGGCGTGTTGCTCGTCTTGCGGATGCGCCTGGCCACCTCGAGGCCGTCCAGGACGGGCAGCATCAGGTCCAAGATGACCAGGTCGGGGTTGAGCTCGCGGAATTTGGAGAGGCCGGTGATGCCGTCGTAGGTGACGACGGTCTCATAGTTCTCGGCCTTGAGCTCGAGATCGATGAACTTGGCGATCTCTTTCTCATCCTCTACGATCAGCACTAGCGGTTTGCGGTCCATAAGGGATTATAAGGCGCGGATTATGAGAGCATTGATGAGAAGGTGACGAGAAGATGAGAAGGCGCGACTGGAGCATCCGCTGGCGGCTAGGTTGCACCCGGCCCAGCGAGAGGAATAGTTGCCTGAATGATGAGCTCGTCCCTCAGAATGTCGCGCGCCCAGGCTTTGGCGCCGTGAAGCGAGTGGTCGCGGTAGTTGCCGCACTCCCTCTCGCTGCAGCCGGGAACCGGCCCGTCGTGCTCGGCGATGGCTTGGAGGCTGCCCTGGCAGGCCACCCTCACCTCCTCCTCCGCAGGCTCGCCCAAGACGGTCAGATAAAAGCCCGTGCGGCAGCCCATCGGGCTGGCGTCGACGAGCTGCGGCAGGCGCTCGCGCAAATAGCCGGCCATGAGGTGCTCGATGGTGTGCAGCGCCGCCGTGGGCAGGGCGGTGACGTTAGGCTGCACCAGGCGCAGGTCGAACTTGCGGATCTCGTCGCCGCGCGCCGTCTGGTAACGGCCCGCGAGGCGCAGGTAGGGCGCCCTCACCTTGGTGTGGTCCAGGTTGAAGGATTCGACGGTCTTGGCGGGCCGAGTGGTCATGACCTCAGTATAGCGGCGGGGCAAGCGGGCGAGGCTCTCGAGCCGACAGGAGGGTGACAGGAGACGCGCGCTGGGGTAGACTGGAGCAAGCGAGAAGCGAGCCGCCGGTCTCCTGCCCCTCGCCGGGCTGGGGCGCCGGTTGCCGGCCCTCTACGCTATTTTGCGTTTGTTATGGAGCGAGCATGTACCAACCCCGCGTGGCTATTTTCGTCGACGGCTCAAACCTCTACAACGGCATGCGCGAGAACCTGTCGAGCACCCGCGTCAATTTGGCCGAACTCACCAAACAGCTCGTCGGCGAGCGCAAGCTCATGCGCGTCTACTACTACAACGCGCCCCTTACCGACGACTACGATCACGAGCTGCGCGAGGGCCAGCAGCGCTTTTTCGAGTCGCTGCGGCGCATCCCCTACGTGACGGTGCGGCTGGGGAGGTTGTACCGCCGCCACGACGGCTCGCTGGTCGAAAAGGGCATCGACGTGGCCATCGCCGTCGACGCCCTCTGCCTGGCCTATAACGGCGCCTACGACACCGCCGTCCTGGTCAGCGGCGACGGCGACTACGTCGAGCTCGTCGAGGCCGTCAAGCGCCTCGGCAAGCACGTCGAGTGCGCGATGTTTCGCAACCAGTCGGCGGGGATCTTGCTCGAGTACGTCGACATCTTTCACCCCCTGGACGAGCTCAACTGGTCGAGGGTGCTCTTCTGAGGCCCACCGGTCGAGAAGGCTGCCGAGCAAGCTGAGGCTGACGGTCCAGTCAAGGCACTGGCGATCCACAACGAGGTCCGGCAACAATCCGTGTAAAACTCAGCGACTCTCATGAAATAACATGGCGGTAGCCTGAGCCAAATAACCGTTGTGCGGCACTAGCGCGCGACACTCGCTTCAACCTCTGCTAGCCCCCAAGCCGCTCAAGAATGCCCGCCGCGTGCTCCCTGAGCGCTACTTCCAACTCAGGCGGCTCGCGCACCTCCCAGGGAAAGCTGAAGCCCGCTATGACCCGCGCCAACCACGTTAGATTGTCCGTCGTGCAGCGCAAGGTGACGCCTTCCGAGGCGGGTTCTAAGGTCACGAAGTTCGGATACAGTTCGCGCTTAGCGTTCTCCAAGTTCGTCTTGAGCAGCACTTCCGCTGAGTGAGCAAGAGGCACCAGCGCCACCGAGCGACTGACGTATTCGGGCGCGTCAAAGCCCTTGGGCAGTTCAAAGCTCGGGTCGAGCAGCTTGGCCTCGTCAATCCGGTCTACGCGAAACACCCTCAGCGCTTGCCGCAAGTGACAGTAGCCAGCGGCGTACCAGCGGCCGCCGCGCTGGACCACGCCGTAGGGATCGAAGTCACGCTCGCTGGCGCTTTGCTGCTCGTTTAAGTAGCGCAACCATACCCGGCGCCGTGCCCAAACACCTTGGCTCAAGATGGTCAGCTGCTCGCTGCCGGGTAGGGCCTGTTCGGGCGGCACCTCGAGCACCAGCGTCTCTTGCAGCGCCGTGACCTGCCCACGTAAGCCTTCAGGCAAGACCCGAGTGAGTTTAGCGAGGGTGCGCTCGGCCGTGCTGGGTTCGACCAACCCGCCGGAGCGCCGCAGGAGCAGCAGCCCGACGGTGAGCGCTACGGCCTCGTCGTCGCTGAACATCAGGGGCGGCAGCTTGTAGCCGGGGCGGAGGCGGTAACGACCGTAACGGCCCCGCTCCCCCTCGACGGGGATGCCCATGTCTTGCAGCATGGTGATGTAGCGGCGGACGCTGCGCGGGCTGACCTCGAGCCGCGCTGCGAGTTCCGGCCCGCTGACGCGCTCCCGCGCCTGAAGCAGCTCGAGGATGGTCAGGAGGCGCGTGCTGGGATGATACATAATCAGGTCCGATCTTAACCTAATTCGGGTTTATCCTAGGTAGTGAGGAGGCGTTATGCGAAGCGCACACGAAAGCTTTTTGCTGGCCGAGGCGAGACAGCGGATTGCGACAGGAGAACATAGAGCAAGCCTCGAGTGGGGCCTGAGCGAACTCAGACGTACCCGCCCGACACTCCGGCACCGGGTTGCCAGGATGCTGGTCGCACTCGCCTACCGGCTCAGCCCGGAGGTCGCCCCGACTGCGAAGCCCGCCCCTAAGGGCTGCGTTCAAGCGTAGGTGAGAGGGCGGCTAAGATGTCATCGTCAAATCCGGTTACAGTGACTGCGGCAGCGAAAGGAAGTTTTATATGTCGAAGGCAACCGACCCGAGCGTGCTCGAGGCCCTGCTGGACTCGTGGGACCGGAACAACACCATCATGCTCAACCTGCTGCGCGCCCTCCCTGAGGGCGGGCTGGAAGTCAAGGCGACCAAAAGCAGTCCGTCCGTCGCGCAGCAATTCACGCACATTCACCATGAGCGGCTCGTGTCCGTCTTCGAGGAGGCTCCCGAGTTCGCCAGGAAGGTACCAGAGGAAGAGTGGCTGGCCGAGCGCGACAAGAAACGCATCGCGCAGATGTTAGAAGGCAGCGCCAAGGCGGTGCGGGACGCGGTGAGGGGGAGGGTGCTGGCGGGTCGGGAGATGGACCTCCACTACGACCACCCGGTCCTGCTGCTCCAGCTCTTGCTGTGGCACGAGGGCTACCATCACGGTCAGATCAAGCTGGCCCTCAAGGTGGCGGGGTACCCGATCAGTGATGAGGAAGCCGGGCCGTTCACATGGGGTGTCTGGAAGAACACGAAAGGAGAAAGAAATGGCTGAGGAAATCTTTACGACTGCGTCACCCAAAGCCATCGAAGGGCTGGTCGAGGCGTGGAGTTCCTTCACCCCGGCTTCGCATGCCCTCGATGGCCTCACGCCTGAGCAGGTAGTGATTAAGCTCGAGGGCTGGCCCTACTCGATTGCTGAAGTGGTGGCGCACATGCTGTTCTGGCAGAGACACGACTTTGCGACCATTGAAACTGGTGCGGAGCCTCATGTCTCAACTGGAGCTGACTGGCCTGCTGTCACTGAGGCTGACTGGCCACGCCTCAAGGACGAGTTCCTGGCGAGTCTGGAGAAGAGCCGTGAGATCGCCCGCGACCCCGAACATCTGGAGCGCCGCATCTTAGGCGGCAAGTTTACCGTCGGTCTGAGGATGGTCTGGTTTACCGGTCATAACGCCTACCACCTCGGGCAAGTCGTCATGATGCGCCGCATCATCGGCGCATGGCCCCCACCTGGTGGAGCCGGCCCCACATGGTAGCTCCCCCGCTGCTTGCGCCACGCTGGAGTTGCAATGAGCTTCGAGTTCAGCGGTGACATCTGGTACTGGCGAGGCCCTGCCCCCTTCTACTTTGTCACCGTGCCCGCAGCAGAGTGCGAGATATTGCACGATATCTCTAAGTGGGTGACCTACGGCTGGGGCATGATCCCGGTAAAGGTACGAATCGGCACAACGGAGTGGACAACCTCGCTGTGGCCCAAAGAGGGCCTCTATATCGTCCCTGTCAAGGTCAGCGTCCGCAAGGCAGAAAGTCTTGAGGAAGGCGATAGGGTTACCGTGCGCCTCGAGGTCGGTTCTTGATAGCTACTCGGACAACAGCGCGTACCGGCAAGCCACCCTGGAGGCAGAAATGAACATTCCTGAAACCTACAACTACCTCGTTCGCGCCCGCTGGGACCTGTGGGCTGCGCTGGGGGGCGTGCCGGACGAGGTTCTGTCCCGCCCGTTGCTGGGCGGTAAGCAGTTTCACTGCATCAAAGACCTCGTATTCCACATTGCGGGCGTGGAGGACGGTTGGATTCACTACACCATCCTGCGAGACCAGCCGGTGCTGGAGACCATTCCTGCCTTAAAAAGCACTAAGCTCGGCCCTGTCTACGCCGGCTTCGCGCTCGAGACGCTGCTGGACTATTGGCGGGCAGTGGAGCAGAGCACCCTCAGCTACCTCGCTACGTTGACGGATGATGAGTTAAACCGGCTTGTGGACGACTCGCCAACCGAGCGTTACAGGTTGGACGGCCTGCTGTGGCACGTTATGATTCACGAGATGCGGCACACGGCCCAGATTGTCGTGCTCCTGAGGATGCAGGGCATCAAGCCGCCCTCTCTCGACCTGCTGTTTTACCTGCCACCCAGCTAACCATGTCACGCTGCTTCAGCGTGAGGCTCGTGCCGCGGTAGGTCCCCAGGGAATCGTGGTCACGTCACAAGGCCCTTCAATCCCCCACAAGATCGCCCTCGGCGCTTAGGCCTAGGCGACTCATAGGGCGGAGGCGCTACCTTGAAGCAGAGCAGTTCTTTGACAGACCAGCAGTGGTTGGTGAGACCCGCTGCCATGGCCGGCGTGCGCTTGACCCAGCGGTGACGACGTTCGTCGAGGTAAAGCTTCAGACGCAGACTCTGGTGAGACGTGCAGAAGTTGTAGAGGCAGCCGACCAGGTGCATGCTTTGTTCGAGCAGCTCCGGTGTGCGCACTAGGGCGCGAAGGTGCCCTGCTTTAGCGGGTACTGCGCCTTGCCAAGCAGGCCAGGCGCTGCCGGAAGGTGGCGTTGAGCCGCTCGATGTAGGCGGTGTTGATACACCCGCCCCCTTGACTCTCACGTAGTATGCGCCCGACCATCTCCTCGCTGCCTTGAGTGACGCGGCGCTCGACACAGAGAACACCCTCCACGCGCCTCTTGATGACCTGCACGATGGCGATGTTGGGCCAAGGCACCAGCCGAGGGCGGCCCGGCTTGCCGGTGTAGAGCGGAGCGCGAAAGGCTTGGCGGAAGGCGCTGACGTAGCTGGCGAGGCCATCAGCTGCCAGCATGAGTTCCCGACACAGCGCTACCTTATGGACCTGTGCGACCAGTGCGGCAATCAAGCCATAGTCGCGCCGCTGCCCGACCACCCCGCCCAACCACAAGCGGCTGCTGATCCTTGGCGAGCCAAGGACCTGCGCCAACCACAAGATATCGCCTTGTGCCTTCACCCTGATTTCGTCAGCCTGCACCTGGCCTAGCTCGAACTTCTGCTCAGCAACCAGCCTTTCATGCATCCTTGACGTGTCAAGGACAGTGTGCTCCCGAACGCCTGAGCCACTCGCAAACGGTGCGCTCGTCGAAACCAAAGACGGCGACCACAGCCTGGACGGGGCAGCCGTGGGCTAAGAGTG
>JALZLY010000022.1 GCA_030858465.1 Deinococcota bacterium | reverse complement strand
GGTCTATATCAACGGCAGCGAGGTCGGCAGCGTCCCCAGCGGCACCGGCCGCCTGAGCGTCCCCGACCTGCCCGCGGGCAGCCACGAACTCGTGGTGGTCGCGCCCGGCTACAGCACGGTCATCCGCGACTTCGAGATCAGCCCCGGCAGGACGACCGAGGTCCAGGCCCGGCAGGCGCGGCGCTAACCCGCTAGGGCGTGATGGAGGAGGCCTTCGCGGCCTCCTTTGCTTTGGGATGTGGAGAGGCCCGCCCCGCAGCTCGAGCCCGCACCAGGGAGAGCCCTGCTATGAAGCTGTCACTACCGTCAGTATACCGACACGGTGCTCCATTGATGGTGCTATATTGATGGCATGGACATACGGATTACCTTGGGAGATTATCTAGACGCCCACAACCTCAGCGCCTACCGCTTAGCCCAAGAAACCAGCGGCAAGGTAGCTAGAGGGAGCATCTACGCACTGGCTAGAGGTGAGGTGAAGCGGGTAGATCTCGACACCTTGGGCGCGGTCATGGAGACGCTCGAGCGGCTTACGGGAGAACCTGTAAAGTTTGACGACCTGCTCGAGGCGGTCGGCAAGCCACCCGCAGGCATAAGCGCCGCCGGCGTTGCCTACACCGGAGATCCCGAGACGGACGAGGTGCTAGACGACCACCCGGACATTCTGGAGCGCCTGGCAAAGCTCGAGCGGGGTGAGGCCAAGCTCATCCCGTGGGAGCAAGTCAAGGCGGAGCTGGGGCTCTGAGGGCACTCCGTTTTCCTGGCACGCCTTTGTGCAGGGGAGCAAGGTGACGAGATTCGCCATCACCCTTACCGACGAAGCTAGAAATGACTTGGGAGCAATCACTGACACCCGCACCCGCAAAGCCGTAGGACGCAAGATCGGTAGCTTGCAGACCGAGCCGGACAAACGTGGTGAGCGCCTTGGCGGCGACCTCAAGGAGCTATACAAGGTCCGGGCCGCTGGACAACGCTACCGGGTGCTGTACAAGATAGGCAAGCTTGAAGGCATAGTCATCGTGGTGGTCATCGGCATCCGTAAGGCGGGGAGCAAGGCCGACGTATACGAGGTGGCCAGAAGGAGGTTGGGAAAGAGATGAACGTCGCGGCAGTCGTCTTGGCAGCTCGGAACGAGGGGGACGAACTCGAGCAGGGCGTGGCGGCCAAGGCGCTCCTGACGCTCGGCGGCAAACCGATGGCCGGCTATGTTCTGGACGCTCTGCGCGCCAGTAGGCATATCGGCGGCGTCGTCTACGTGGGGCCGACGACGCCCGCGCTGGCGGCGCTCGCCGACGAGGTGGTGCCGGGCGGCGAGCGGGTGTCCGAGAGCACCCGGCAGGGGCTCGAGGCGGCCTTGGCGCGCTTTCCGGGGGCCGAGCGTCTCCTGGTGACGACGGGCGACCTGCCCTGGCTCGAGGCGGCGGCGGTAGACGACCTGCTCGAGAACGCGCCCGAGGCGGCGCTGGTCTATCCGGTAGTGGCCCGGCGCGTCTCCGAAGCGCGGTTTCCCCAGGCCAAGCGCACCTATGCGCGGCTCGAGGAGGGCGAGTTCACGGGCGGCAACTTCTTCTTGCTGAAGCCGGGCGCCGTGCCCACGCTGGTGCCGCTCGTCGAGCGCTTCTACCGGATGCGCAAGAACCCTGTGGCCGCCGCCAGCGTGGTGGGTCTGGGAACGCTGCTAAAGTTCGCCCTGGGCCGGCTCAGCCTGGAGGACGCCGAGGCCAGGGTCAGCGCGCTCGCCGGCGTGCCCGTCCGGACCTATCAGACACCCTTTGCCAGCATCGGCGCCGACGTAGACAAGGCGAGCCACCTCGAGGGCTTCAGTGCGCCGCCGCTCGGCAGCTCCCGGTAGAGGTCAGGAGAAGGTCGTCTTGACGTGCGCTTAACCTGGATTCCGACCCCCGGCAGGATGCGGAGGCTGCTATCAAGACTCGAGAGGCAGACGACGAGTAAGCTGTATAACGGTGGCCGCTGCGTCCGCACCCTAGACTGCGACGTGTATCCCTTTCGAAACCTCAGCCTCCGCGCGCCCCGCGGCCTTTCCAAAGCTCTCGCCATGACCGGAACGCCATGACCGGAACGCCATGAACATCGCCGTCTTGCTCCACGGCGGCGCGGGCGGTTCGGGCGTGGTGGCGACCGAGCTCGGCCTGGCCTTCGCCCATCAGGGTCACGACGTGCATTTCGTCGCCGGCCGCCTGCCCTTCCGCCTCGGGGAACTGAGCCTGAGCCTGGCCACGGTCTTCTATCACCAGGTCGAGAGCATGAGCTATCCGCTCTTCGATGCGCCCTTGACGACCTTGGCCGAGGCCTCGAAGCTCACCGAGGTGATCGAGGAGTACGACGTGGACGTCATTCACGCGCACTACGCCATCCCCCACGCCACCGCCGCGATCTTAGCGCGCGACATGTGCCGCCGCCAGCCCCGTCCGGCGGTCGTCACCACGCTCCACGGCACCGACGTGACGCTCGTCGGCCTGGAGCCCGCCTACTTGCGCACCACCCAGTACGCCATCGAGCGCTCGGACGCCGTCACGGCGGTGAGCCGCCACCTGGCCGACTACACCCACGCCGAAATGGGCATAAGACGCGACATCACGGTCATTCCCAACGCCGTCGACCACCGGCGCTTCAAGCCCGGCGGGTCCGGCGAGCTGAGACTGCGCTACGCGCACCCCGACGAGAAGCTGCTCGTGCACGTCTCCAACTTCCGCCCGGTCAAGCGCGTCTTGGACGTGATTCGCATCTTCGCCGAGGTGTCCGAAAGCATCGGCTCGAGGCTGCTCATGATCGGCGACGGCCCCGACCGGCCCCGGGCGGTCGAGCTCGCCCATGAGCTCGGCGTGAGCGGCCGGGTGTCGTTCCTGGGCTCCTTTTTGCGCATCGAGGACGTCCTGGCGATCAGCGACCTCTTCCTCTTGCCGAGCGCCAAGGAGTCCTTTGGTCTAGCTGCCCTGGAGGCGATGGCGAGCGGCGTGCCGGTCGTCGCCAGCCGCGCCGGCGGCATTCCCGAGGTGGTGGTGGACGGCGTGACCGGCTACCTCTGCGAGATGGGCGACGTGCGCGGCATGGCCGAGGCGGCCATCAGGCTCCTCAGCGACCCCGAGCGGCAGCAGGCCTTTGCCGAGGCGGCGCGGGCGCACGCCGTGGCGGAATTTTGCGAGGGCAAGGTGGTGCCGCTCTACGCCGGCGCCTACGGGCGGGCGCTGTCAGGGAGACGCACCGAGCGGCAGGTAGGGACTGGCGTCTAGCTCCCAGCCATCCGTCTTCCAGCCCTCCGTCCGGGCCGCCGCCAGCTTGCCTTGGGCGGCCAAGGCGATCATGGCACCGTTGTCGGTCGCCAGCTCGAGCGGCGGAAAGAAGACCGCCAGCCCGCTCTCCGAAAACCGCTCCCTCAGCCGCCGGTTGGCCGCGACCCCGCCGGCCACCACCAGTTGGCTGTGGCCGTGAGCCGCGGCCGCGCGCCGCGTCACCTCGAAGAGGCTTTCGACCACGACATGCTCAAAGCTCGCCGCCAGGTCGGCCCTGTTCACCTCCGGTTGGCGCTGGAGCAGGAGCGACACCGCGGTCTTGAGCCCGCTGAAGGAAAAGTCGAAGCCCTTTTGGCCCTTCATGGGCAGCGGCAAGGGGACCCTCGCCGGGTCGCCCCCCGCGGCCAGCCGGCTCAGCTCCGGCCCGCCGGGGTAGCCGAGGCCGAGGAGCCGCGCCACCTTGTCGAAGGCCTCGCCCGCCGCGTCGTCGCGCGAGCGGCCGAGCTCGAGGTAGTCGCCCCAGGCCCGCACCGTAAAGAGGCTGCTGTGGCCGCCCGAGGCGATGAGACAGAGAAAGGGCGGGGTGATATCGGCCCCGGCCAGGCTCGAGGCGATGTGGCCCTCCAAGTGATGCACGGCGACGAAGGGCAAAGCGCGCGCCCAGGCGAGCGCCTTGGCGTAACCCAGGCCGACTAAGAGCGCGCCGACCAGACCGGGGCCGTGCGTCGCGGCGACCGCGTCCACCTCGTCCAGCCCCAGCCCCGCCGCGGCCAGTGCCCGCCCCAAGACCGCGTCGATGACCGCCAGGTGCTCACGGCTCGCCTGTTCGGGCATGACCCCGCCGTAGGGCGCGTGGAGCGCCGTCTGCGAGGCGACGACGTTGGCGAGGACCGTATGCCCCCGCACCAGCCCGACGCCGGTGTCGTCGCAGGAGGTGTCGATGCCGAGGATGACCCTGTTGCTCGAACTGTCGCTCGAACTGTCGCTCGAACTGTCGCTCGAAGTCTGGACTGCACGGCTCACGCTGCCAATCTAGCACAGCCGCGGAGCTGTTAAACTCGTCGCCATGACCCACGGCGCAAAGAACGATGATGCAAAGATAAGCACCTACACAAAAGTTCTTGTGAAGTTCTCAGGGCTAAGAGTTACAATCTGGCGAGGGCAAGGGGAGCAGCTTCCACAATTTCTTTTGCATGGCTACTTAACGATATGAACGACGACGTCTCGAGTGACGGAGCCCTGTCGAGCTATTTCAGCCCCAAAGCGCAGAGGCTGAGGCTACCGGGGCACGATTTGGCTTACTACAGCAAGGCCGGGGTTCGCGGCCATCCCAACCCGCATCCCGGCGTCCTGCTCATGGCGGAAGGGCTGAGCCTGGGGGCGCTTCACCTCGTCGACGCCACGGCCGGTGCCGGCCTTCTCGCCCTCGTCGCCAAGGCGAGGGGCCTGGCTGAGCAGGTCACCGTGCTCGAGCCCTCCCAGGCCGCCGGTGCCTGCGCGGCCAGGACGCTGGCGGGCCTCCCCGAGGTGACGCTCACCGCCGCCCTGCCCTGGGACGGCGTAGCGGAGGCCGACGCGGTGGCGCTCGCCCCCGCTACCGACCGCGGCACGGCGCGAGTCCAGGCCGAGATCGACGGGGCGCACGCGCTGCTCAGGACGGGCGGCCGGCTCTACGCGGTCATGCACAAGGACGAGGGCGCCAAGCGCTACGAAGGCTACCTGAAGGAGCGCCTGGGCGCGCTCGAGGTCTTAGCCAAGCGCGGCGGCTGGCGGCTGGTGCGGGGGACGAAGCGGCGAGAGGACGTGAGGCCCGCCCTGCCCATCCGTTTCGAGGCGGCGGGGCTCGAGCTAGCGGCCGAGCCCGGCGTCTTCGCGGCGGGCAAGCTCGACCCCGGCACGGCCGCGCTGCTGGACGCGCTGGAGCTGACGGGCTTAGCGGGGACGAGCTTAGCGGGACAGCGCGTGCTCGACCTCGGCTGCGGCTACGGCCTCCTGGCGCTCAAGGCGGCTGGGGCGGGAGCCAAGGTCACCGGTCTCGACGACGACCTCGCCGCCGTGCGCTCGAGCCGGGCCAACGCGGCCAGCCTGGGTTTGGAGGCCGCCTTTCTTCACTCCGACGTCGACAGCGCGCTTGGGGGCGAGGCGCGCTTCGACCTGGTCCTCGCCAATCCCCCCTTTCACGTCGGCAAGAGGGTGGTCCTGGAAGTGCCGCGGGCCTTTCTCGCCGCTGCCAAGCGGCGCCTCCTGCCCGGCGGCCGGCTCGTCCTGGTCGCCAACGCCGCGCTTCCTTACGAACTCGAGCTGGCGAACTGGTCATCGTGGCGCGAAAGGGCGCGGCAGGGGGGCTTCAAGGTGCTCGAGGCGCTTCGCTGAACCCAGATGAACCCAGGCTTAAACGAAGCAGTAGCCGGGACCCGAGGCGAGCGCCAGCACCCGCCCCCCTTCGCCCGCGAAGTCCCGCATCGCCTCGCGGCAACGCGCGCTGGCCTCGTCCGCGAGGCTGACCGCGCCCAGGCTCGGCCCGGCGCCGGAGAGGAAGACGGCCATAGCGCCCGCCCCGTAGAGCCGCTCGCGGCAGGCGGCCATGCCGGGCACGAGCCTTTCGCGGTAGGGCTCGTGCAGCCGGTCCTCGGCGGCGACGCGCAGGAGCTCGGGCTTGTCGAGGGCCACCGCGAGCGTCCACAGGGCGCTGCGGCTGGTGTTGAAGACGGCGTCCTGGCGCGCGTAGCCCGCGGGCAGGACGGCGCGCGCCTGGCTGGTCAAGAGTTCGAAGCCGGGCACGGCAAAGAGCAGTTGCCAGCGCTTCGGCAGCGGCAGGGATTCGCTGACGAAGCGCCCGCCCCCGTCCGCCGAGACGGTAAAGCCGCCATAGACCGCCGGGGCGACGTTGTCGGGATGACCCTCGAGCCGGGCGCAGAGCTGAAAGACGCCGTACCGGCCCAGGGGCTGACCCAAGCTCCGGTCGGCCAGCGCCGCGCCCGCGACCAGCGCCGCCGACGACGAGCCCAAGCCCCGCGCCAGCGGGATCGGGTTCTGCACCTCGAAGCGAACCGGCGGCACCTCGAGGCCCAACTCGCCGTAGACCGCCCGAAAGCCCTGGTGAACGAGGTTGTCGGCCGTGTCGGGCAGACGACCCTCGCCGCTATAGCGGAAGGCGTCTTGGGCCCAAGGCTCGGCGCGCACCGTGAGCATGAGCCCCAGCGCCAGCCCCAGACAGTCGAAGCCCGGCCCCAGGTTGGCGCTCGTCGCGGGCACCAAGACGGTCGCCGGCCCAAACACCCTTGACGGCCCAAACACCCTTGACGGCCTAGGTAACGGCCTAGGCACCCTTGACGGCCTGCCAGGCCCTGGGAAAGTGCTGGCTGAGGTCGCTGGCGATGAGACCGTCGCCGTAAGCCTCGGCGGCGAGTTCGCCCGCCAAACCGTGGACGAAGACGGCCGCGCAAGCGCGCTCAAAGAGCCTGTTTTGCTCGAGCCAGGCGCCCAGGAGACCGGCCAGCACGTCGCCCGAGCCGCCCGTCGCCATGCCGGGATGCCCCCTTGTGCTCACGGCGATGCGGCCGTCCGGGGCGGCGATGACCGTCGTCCGGCCCTTCATCACCACCACCGCCCCGGCCTTTTCGGCCAGGTCCCGCGCCGCCGCCAAGGGCTCGGCCCGAATCTCCTCG
This sequence comes from Deinococcota bacterium, assembly GCA_030858465.1. Classification (NCBI taxonomy): domain Bacteria; kingdom Thermotogati; phylum Deinococcota; species Deinococcota bacterium. The sequence continues at coordinate 17,907 of JALZLY010000022.1, read as the reverse complement.
GCAGAGCGCCCCAGGAGCGGCGCCGCCTCGCCGGTATGGGGCGTGAGCACGCAGCGGCCGTGACGCCTCACCGCCTCCCACCAGGCCTCGTCACCCCGCAGCGCGCCGGCGTCGAGCACGGTGGGGACGTCGGCACGCTCCAGCAGCGGCGCGACGAAGGGCCCCGCCTCGTCGGCCAGGCCGGGGCCGAGGACCAGCCCTTGCCGGCGACTCTCGGCGAGCCCCAGAATCCGCGCCACCGCCTCGTCGTTCCAGGCCTCCAGGCCCTCGACGATGAGCTCATCCCAGGCTCCTTCACCGCGCGCGGTCGAGGCCAGGGTGACGAGGCCCGCCCCAGCCCGGAGCGCGGCCTGGCTGGTCAGCTTGGCGGCGCCGCCGTAGCGCCTCGAGCCCGCCACCACCAGGACGGTGCCCACCCGGTACTTGTGGCTGTCCTGTTCGCGCGTGGGCAGCCAGCCCCGCACCGTGTCGCGGCCCAAGAGCATGATCGCGGCGTGCTGCTCGAGGACGGCGGCGGGAATCCCGATGCCGGCGACCTCCCAGCGCCCAAAGGCTTCACGCGCCGGGTAGAAGACGCTGGCGAGCTTGGGTCCGGCGAGCTGGAGGGTCCGCGAGGCCCGGATGTGCGGCCCCATGACCCCTCCGCCGTCGCTACCGAGGCCGCTCGGCAGGTCGATGCTGAAGACGTCCACCGGGCTCTCGTTCACCAGGGCGACGATCTCGGCCAGCTCACCTCCCAGGGCCCGCGTCATGCCGCTGCCAAAGAGCCCGTCGATGACGAGGTCGGCCCTGTCCAGATGGCCACCCAGGCTGGCGGGCTCGAGCCTTCCGGTCCGCCCCTCGGGATAGGCCAGCCAGGCGGCGCGCATCGCCCTGGCCTCGCTAGAGCCCAGCGCGTCTTGGCCCTCGGCGAGCTCGAGCACGCTCACCTGCCGCCCCGCCAGGAGCAGGTGCCGCGCCGCGCCGTAGGCGTCGCCGCCGTTGTTGCCCCGGCCGGCTAAGACGAGCAGGCACCGGGCGTCCGGGTAGTGGCGCAGGGCGGCCGCGGCCACGGCCCTGGCCGCGCTTTCCATGAGCAGCAGCAGCAGGATCCCGGCGTCGGCGGCGGCCTGATCCGCCCTGCGCATCCCTGCGGCGGTAAAGAGCTTCATACCCCAGTCTACCGCCTTGGCGGTAAACGCGAAAGCGCCTCCTGGCAGCGCTCGAGCCCGTTCTGGATGATGCCGACGTCGTTGAGAACGGCGCCCTCTACACTGCGATCACCCAAGGCCTCTTGTTTCCTGGGCGCCTCTTCCTCGATTCGAACCCGCTCGTCTATGCTTATCTCAGGCTCGATCCAGATGGGCTGTGACCTCATTACGGCGCGCTTTTCAAAAGCATTTTCATCAAAACCATAGCGCCTTTGCCCGACAGGCCGTAGCGGCCTCAAGTGGTAGCCTCATGGCGTGACACGTGCCAGCAAGCTGACCTTCGACCGGGGCACCCTCATCGTCCACCCGCCGCCCGGGGGCAAGCGCTGGATCGACTTCGCCACCTGGGACGACCGCATCGAGAAGTTCCGCATCCCCGCCTTGCACTACCGGGGCTTTTTGGAGGCCGTCAAGGCCGAGGGCGTAGCGGTCGCCGACAAGGCCAGGGGCTTTGAGGCCTTTGTCCTGAGACCCGCCGTGGAGCTCGAGGCCTTTGCCCATCAAAGGGAGGCGCTTGAGGCCTGGACGGGGGCGGGCCGGCGCGGCGTGGTCGTCTTGCCCACCGGCGCGGGCAAGACCTACCTGGCGCAGCTCGCCATGCAGGCGACGCCCCGGAGTACGCTGATCCTGGTGCCGACCCTGGACCTCATGCACCAGTGGTACGCGCACCTGCGGGCGGCCTTTCCCGACGCCGAGGTGGGGCTCTTGGGCGGCGGCTCGAAAGACCGCACGCCCATCCTGGTCTCGACCTACGACTCCGCGGCGATTCACGCCGAGACGCTCGGCAACCGCTACGGCCTGCTCGTCTTCGACGAGTGTCACCACCTGCCGGGCGAGTTCTACCGGGTCGTCGCCGAGTACGCCATCGCCCCCTACCGCCTGGGCCTCACCGCCACGGTCGAGCGCAGCGACGGCAAGCACGAGGACCTGGATACGCTGATCGGCCCGGTGGTCTACCGCCGGACACCCGAGGAGCTCGCCGGGGGCGCCCTCGCCGAGCACCGCGTCGTGCAGATCAAAGTGAGGCTCTCCGAGGCCGAGCGCAAGCGCTACGACGAGCTCGTGGAGAAGCGCAACCTCTTTTTGCAAAAGAGCGGCATCGGCCTGGGCACCTTGGCGGGCTGGCAGCGCTTCGTCCAAGCCAGCGCCCGCTCCGAGGGGGGCCGGGCGGCGATGCTGGCGCACCGCGAGGCGCGAGGAATCGCCTTTGGCACCGAGGGCAAGCTGCGCGTCCTAGCCGACCTGCTGACGCAGCACTACCCGGCGCGCAGCCTCATCTTCACCGACGACAATGCCACCGTCTACCGCATCTCGAGGGACTTTCTGTTGCCCGCCATCACCCACAAGACCAAGGTCAAGGAGCGCCACGAGACGCTTGCCAAGTTTCGCCGCGGCGACTACCCGACCCTGGTGACGTCCAGGGTCTTGAACGAGGGTGTCGACGTGCCCGAGGCCAGCATCGCTGTGGTGCTGTCGGGCACCGGCTCGAGCCGCGAGCACATCCAGCGGTTGGGCCGCATCCTGCGTCCGCGTGAGGGCAAGAAGGCGGTGCTCTACGAGGTGATCGCCGAGGACACGGGCGAGGAGGGCGTGTCGCGGCGGCGACGCGGCGAGAGGGAAGCGGGCCAGGCCTCCTCCAGAGCCTCCTCCAGGACAGCGGCCCCACGCGCCCCGCTCTTCGAGCGCATCGACGACGACGACGCCGCGAGCATCGAGGACCTGTAGTGGTGAGCCTGTAGTGGTGAACCCGTAGTGGTGAACCTGTAATGGTAACCCTCTAGTGTTGCCCAGCGAGCTCCTGATCTACCGCACCAGCGGCGAGGAACTGCTGCCCAAGCGGCTCGAGCCAGGTCGCCGGAACCTCGAGCTGGCAGGGGAAATCATCGGCCTCTATGGGGGCTGCAAGGGCTTGAGGAGGGGCGAGCTCGAGGAGCGCTTGCAGGTCCTGGAAGGCGAGGCCACCGACTACCGCGTCAAGCGCGGCCTGGCCCACATCCTGGCGAGCTCCTTCACCACCTTCGAGACGGTGAGCCCCTTGGAGCCGGAGGCCTTGCGCGAGCGCGTCTTCGGCTTGGCGGCGACGGGGGTTCCCAGCCGCGAAGCGCGGAGCGACCTCCTCGCGCACGTCGCCGCTGCGCTCAGCCAGGCGCTCGAAAGGGAGGTCGCGCCCCAGCAGGTCGAGGCGGGGCTCTACGCCGACCTGCCCGAGAACCAGCTCGTCACCGCCTTCGAGACGCCCTCTTCCGAGGCGCTCCTCCACCGCTACAACCTCGCCCAGGTCCAGGGCGTGCTCTACCGCGCCAAGCGGGTCGTCATCCACGCCCACCGCAACGACCCCGGCGAGTACAAGCTGCTCTTCCGCTACCTCAAGCTCTTCGGCCTGATGAGCTACATCGAGGGCGACCCCGACGTCGGCTTCACCGTCACCATCGACGGCCCCGCCAGCCTCTTTTCGCCCAGCACCCGCTACGGCCTCGCGCTCGCCAAGCTCCTGCCGGCGCTGTTGCACGTCACAAAGTGGAGCATGGTCGCCGAGCTCAAGCCGAGGCTGAGCTATGACGGCACCCCCGCCGTCAGCCGCTTCACACTGGATTCGCACTGCGGCCTGGTCTCGCACTACCCGCCCGGCAGGGCCTATGACAGCATGATAGAGAAGTCCTTTGCCGAGGGCTGGCAGAAGACCGAGACCGAGTGGCGGCTCGAGCGCGAGGTGGACCTGGTCACCCTGCCCGGCTCGGTGATGGTGCCGGACTTCCGCTTAGTGCATCCCGACGGGAGGGCGTTCCTGATGGAGATCGTCGGCTACTGGCGGCCCGACTACCTCAGGAAGAAGTTCGCCCAGGTGCGCCGCGCCCTGCGCGACGACCTCATCCTGGCGGTGTCGGAAAGGCTCAACCTCGAGAAGGCGGGCATCAAGCTCGACAACCTGCCCGCCCGCGTCTTGTGGTTCAAGGGCAAGGTCATCCCCAAGATGGTCTTGCCGCTGCTCGAGTAGATCCTGAACTGAAGGCCGCCCTAGACGGACGACCAGGGCTTCTCCGACACCGGCTGGACCTCAGACTGGGTTGAGCGGGCTGGGTTGAGCGGTATCCGAAGGGCGCCTAGAGCGCATGCCATGCGGGACCGAACCCTAAAGGCCGGCTCTCACGGTAAGGGCCGCTCCGCTATACCCGCTATACTTACCCTGTGCCGAGCACGCTGCTGACCACCAAGCTTCACCCACCGCCCAAGCGCGAGCGGCAGGTGACGCGGGAGCGGCTCCTTGCCGCGCTCGAGGAGGGTGTCAAAGGCAGGCTGACGCTGGTATCGGCCCCGGCGGGCTACGGCAAGAGCACGCTGCTGTCAAGCTGGTACGACAGGACCGATAAGGACGTCGCCTGGCTCTCGCTGGACGAGGCCGACAACGACCCCAGGCGCTTTCTGGGCTATCTCCTCGCCGCCTTGCAGCGCGTCGACGAGACGCTGCGCGAGGCCGGCAGCGCCGTCGCCACCCTCGACCCGGACGACAGCGGCGCCGTCTTGACCTTTATCCTCAACGACCTCGCGCACAACGAGGACGACCTGGTCCTCGTTCTGGACGACTACCACGCCATCACCAGCGAGGCGGTGCACGGCGCGGTGAGGTTCTTGCTCGAGCATAGCCCGGCGCAGTTTCACCTGATCCTGGGAACCCGCAGCGATCCGCCCCTGGCCCTCGCCCGCCGGCGCGTTCGGAGGGAGCTGCGCGAACTGCGCGGCGAGGACCTGCGCTTTGGCGAGGAGGAGGTCCAGAGCTTTCTAGACGTCATGAACCTCAAGCTCTCCAAAGAGGACGCCGCGGAGCTCGCCAGGCGCAGCGAGGGCTGGATCGCGGGCCTGCAGCTCGCCGCGCTGTCGCTGCAGGGGCGCGAGGAGGTGTCCGGCTTTATCGAGACCTTTACCGGCACCGACCGCTTCGTCCTCGACTACCTGACCGAGGAGGTGTTGATGCGCCAGCCGGACGACATGCAGAACTTCCTCGTCCTGACCTCGGTCCTAACGCGCCTGTCTGGCCCCCTCTGCGACGCCGTGACGGGCCTGGAGGGGAGCCAGGCGCGCTTGGAGAGGCTCGAGCGGGACAACCTCTTCATCCTCCCCTTGGACAACCGGCGGGACTGGTACCGCTACCAGGCGTTTTTCCTGGACCTGTTGGGGCACCGCCTCAGCCAGGCGAGGCCGGACCTCCCGCCGACGCTTCACCGCCGGGCGAGCCGCTGGTTTAAAGACAGCGGCTATCCGGCCGAGGCCCTGCGCCACGCGCTGCTGGGCGAGGACCTTGCCGGCGCCGCCGAGATGATCGAGGCGCACCCCCAGGGCGAGGCGATCCGCCGGGAGTTGACGGCGTTCTTGCACGCCTCGGGCAGCGCCGCGCCCCTGCCCGACCTGCTCGAGCAGGCGGTCGCGCGGGGGCTATCGCTGGAGCAACAGAGCCGCCTCTTTCATGACTTCGAGGAGCCCGGTAAAGGGGCCGGCGCGGCTCCGCCCACAGGGGGAGACCGGCTCGAGCCCCTATCGGAGCGCGAGCTCGAGGTGCTCAGGCTCATCGCGGCAGGATGTTCGAACAAAGAGATCGCCCGGCGTCTCGCCATCTCGCTCAATACCGTAAAGACCCACAGCAAGAACATCAACGGCAAGCTCGGCGTGAGCAGCCGGACGCAGGCAACCCTCAGAGCGCGCGAACTCGCCCTGCTCTAGCCTCGGCTGCTCGACATCTCGACACTTCGTCTTGTCATCTCGGCGCCTCGAGGCCGGCGCCTTCACCCTGGGCTCATCCCTGCTCACCCCTAAGGGTGACGACAACTCACCCCGTCGCCTCCTAGACTGATCTCATCGGCGCCTGGACAGGCCAGGCGCGAGAAGGCCTACAAAGGCTTACAGGCGCAAGGTCAAAAGGTAAAAAATCAAAAGGTAAAAAAGGAGCATCATGACGGACAACGAGACGACCCACGACAAGGCCGGTGAAGAGCGCGTCATCACCGAGGAGTTCAAGGTCAGCGGCGAGGCCGTGGTGGCCAAGGTCAAGGAGCTCGTGCGCGAAGGCAACATCCGCCGCATCACCTTCAAGAACGAAGAGGGCAAGACGCTCATCGAGATCCCTCTCACCGTCGGGGTGATCGGCACGGTGCTCCTGCCCGTCTGGGCCTCCATCGGCGCCATCGCCGCGCTCGTCGCCAACCTGACCATCACCGTCGAGCGCCCGGCCGAAAGCTCGCAAGAAGCCTCGCAAGAAGGCGCCGGGCAAGCGAGCAAGGTGCTTGACGAGCCGTTCTAAGCCCAAGACTGCCTCTGGACTTCCTAGGACTTCCTAGGACTTCCTGGGCCCCGAGCCCAGGCAGCGACCCGAAAGCTCAAGCTCCCAAAGGAGGAAAGACATGACCGATCAAGCTCCCTTCACCCCTCGGCCCGGTGCCAAATCCAGCCGCCCCTTCTTGGCCTCCCTGATGGGACTCCTCCGGGAACTGGCCCGTGCGCTGAGCAGGCTCGTCGAACGGGGCAACGACCGGCAGTTGATCTTGAGGAGCGCCGACGACCGGACGCTGCTGCGTATCCCGGTGACGCTGGCCGTGCTCCTCGGCCTGGTGCTCCTGTGGCAGGCCACGCCCTTTGTCATCGTCGCCGTGGTCGTGGCGCTCGCCCTCAAGGTGCAGTTCATCGTCGCTACCGAGGTCAAGGAGAGCCCGCCTCGAGCAGACAAGCCCGTCCGCTAAGCCCGTCCGTTAAGCCCGTGTCGGATCCAGTGCCGAGGGCTCGAGCTCTGTCCTCGAGCCCTCCCTTGGCCGCCGACACCCATACCGCCTCCAAGGGACGATGGGCGGGTGATCCAAGGGGGAGCGGATCGCCCGTCTCGCCATGCTAGGATGCGAACGTGCGGAGACTGCAAGCGCTGGCACCGATGGTTATTTACGGGGCCCTGTTTGGCCTGAGCCTGGTCGCCATCAATCCCTGGGGTTCCGGCCGCGGCGAGATATGGACCTCGCCCAAAGTGGTGGTGGTGGCCGTCATCACCTTGCTGAACCTCGGCTTTCTGCTGCTCTTCCGGCTGAGCCTTCAGTCCGGCCTGCTCGGGCGCCTTCTAAAGCAGTCGCTACAGCAGTCGCTACAGCAGTCGCCTCTGGCTCCGTCTCCTGCCTTGCGATGGGCCGGGCTGCTGTGGACGCTCTTCCTCCTCTCGGGTCTGGTCACGACCTTTTTGAGCCCGTCGCCGCAGAGCTCGTTGCGCGCCCATCCGGAGATGGGCGACGGCTGGCTCTACTGGCTGCTGGTCGGGGCCTTCTTCCTCAGCAACGCCCTGGTGCTGCAGCTCAACCCGAGGCTGTTTCGCGTCCAGCTCTTGGGCATCTTGGCGGGCAGCGTTCTGCTGGCCGGCGGCATCTTTCCCCAAGTGTTCGACTGGCGGCTCGACTACACCGCCACCTCCGGGCAGGTGAGCGCACGCTACCCCACCCTGCTGGTCAGCACCATGCGTCAAGACCAGATGCCCGGCGGCTTTTTCACCAGTCGCGGTCACGCCGGCTTCGTTCTCGCGGCCGCGTCGATGCTCGCGCTCGTAGGCCTGTTGCGCGGCTGGCTCAAACCCCAGCTCGCTTGGCCCGGCTACACTCTCATCACCCTGGCGCTCTGGGCCACCTCGACCCGCGGCGTGACCCTTGCCTTCATCGCCGGTTTCGTCTATCTGGTGTGGCGCTTTTGGGGTCGCGCGCCGACACGACGAACGCTCCTCTGGGCCGTCGTTCTCACCGGCCTGACCTTCGGGCTGTTCGAGGGCGCGAACAGCCTGCAAACCCTCCGCTACCGCGACTTTCCCTCCGTACAAGCCGACCCGCGCACCCTCTCCTCGGCGCGCACCCACCTCTGGGAAACCGCGCTTCGCGCTATCACCGAGCGGCCGATGTTCGGCTGGGGCTTCAACGGCTTTGGGCTCTCCTGGCCCTTTGTCGCCGACTGGGACAGATACCGCTACCGTCTCTCGGAAGGGGTGCCCGTCGCCGAGATCGTGAGCGTCAACAACAACAGTTTCCGCTATATCGGGACGGATGGCCAGGAGTACGGCGGCGGGGTGCTCACCAACAAGGCGCACAACCTCGTCTTGGACCTCACCGTGTCGGTGGGGGTGGTCGGGCTTTTGCTCTACGCCGCGCTCTTTGGCTACGCCCTTTTCAGCACCTTGCGCAACCCCGCCCGGAGCGGGCTGGAGGTCCTGGCCGTCGTCTACCTCGTTTATTGCTTGACCTGGTTCGAGTCCGCGCAGTACAGCCACCTGGCGTGGTGGGCGCTCAGCGCCGGGATTGTCTACCGAATACCCAGGGCTCGAGCCCGTCCGGACGGGGCTGCTCCCTCTAGGCCCGGCAGCAGCGGCTCGAGCTCCTGAAAGAAGCCGATAAAGAAAGGACCGGGGCTCTTTACCCCGGTCCTCAATTACAGTAGCTGAGTCAACGCAGGCGTGACTCGGATCAGACCATCAGGGCCTTAGTTGCCTTCACCGCCGGTTACGCCTTCACCGCCGGTTACGCCTTCACCGCCGGTTACGCCTTCACCGCCGGTTACGCCTTCGCCGCCGGTTACGCCTTCACCACCGGTTACGCCTTCACCACCGGTGACGCCTTCGCCCTCCGTGTCATCTTCCATGTCCTCTTCCATGTCCATGTCTTCTTCCATGTCCATCATCGGTTCCATATCCATGACCGGATTGCCTTCGGGGGAAACCACGTACCAACGCCCGCCAACGTCCTGCCCATTGGTGTCACCGGGGTTTTCGTCGTCGGCGAAGTAGTACAGGGGCCAGCCGTTGTAGGTGACCTGAGTGGTGCCGTCATCACGCTCGGTCGTGCCCAGGAGCGACTCGTCGACGCCTTCACCGGCTACGGCTTCACCTTCGACCAGCAGAGGCGGCCACCGCTCGGCACACTGGTCGTAACAGGTGCTCATGCCGCTACCGCTCATCATGGCCATGTCGTCGGTCATGCCTTCGCCACCAGTCACGCCTTCACCCATGACGCCTTCGCCACCGGTGACGCCTTCGCCACCGGTGACACCTTCGCCGCCGGTAACACCTTCGCCACCGGTGACGCCTTCACCCATGGTGTCTTCGTCCATCATGCCTTCATCACCGTTGGCGTCATTGAGGAACAGATAAAGGGTCCGCCCTTCGGCGTCGGTGAGGTATTCACCCAAGGTAGCGTCTTCAGAAACCTGAACCTCCACCATAGCTTGCTGTGCGAAGGCCAGGACGAACATCAGAACAGCGGCCAGACCAACAACTTTGGACAACTTTTTCATGATTGCCATCACTTTCTTGCTTGAATTAGAATCAACAGGGATCTTTCACGACGTGAACTGCAGGGGAAACGAACAGCGAAAAACGGTTTGGAAATCCTGCTTATACCTGATACCACCCTTATACCTGATACCACCTCCGTAACCTTGATTGTAGGGCACCGCCGCTAGGAACAACTGTAGTGCATAGCCATGAAGCTGGGGCGAAATTCCTAATCACCACTCCACCGGGTCCGGCCTCGAGTGTCACGTCAGTCATTCGGCTCCGGCGCGGCAGCCGAGGCGCCTCCTGAAGACCCTTGCCGTGCTAGGGTATAAGCCGAGATGTTAAAACCGAAGCTGGTCGTCACAGCCGTTCACGAGGTCACCCCCAAATTGCTGAAGGCACACGGGCTGCGGGCGGTCATGGTCGATCTTGATGACACCCTGGTCGCTTCAACCGGGGTCGCTTCAACCGGTGCGGGTCTGGTGGACTTGGACGCGCGCTTCACGGCCTGGGCCCTCAGCCTGCGCGAGAGCGGCATACCCCTGCTCATCCTCTCCAACGGCACCTCGGCCCGCGTCAAGCACTACGCGGCACTGCTCGGCGTCCAGGGCTTCGCCATGGTAGGCAAGCCCTCGCAGGCGGCCTTCAGGCGGGGCCTCGACCTGCTGGGTACGCCCCCCCGGCAGACCGCCATGGTGGGTGACCAGCTCTTCACCGACGTGCTCGGGGCGAACCTGGCGGGCATGACCTCGATCCTGGTCGAGCCGCTGTCGGCGGGCAGGTTGCCGCACACGCGCCTCTTGCGCCGGCTCGAGAGGATGATTCTGGGGAGGCAACGTGGCGACCCTGTCCCTTGGCGATAAGCGCCTCGGCGCGGTGCTCTTGGAACAGGGTTACCTGAGCGACGAGACCCTGAAGAGGGTGATCGGCCGGCAGGCGGAGACGGGCGGGCGGCTCGCCGATGTCCTGGTGTCCACCGGTGCGATCTGCGAGCGGCGCCTGAGCAGGGCGGTCGAGGAGTCTCTGGGCATCCCGCTCGTCCACCTGCCGCGCTTACATGTCGCGGCCGAGGCGCTGGCAAAGGTGCCCGCCGCGCTCGCCAAGGAGGTCGGCGCGCTGGCCTTTTCCTTGGAGGACCAGCACCTGCGCGTGGCCTTCTTGAACCCGCTGGACGCCCCGGAGATCGAAAAGATCGAGAGTGCCTCGGGCTGCAGCGTCGAACCCCACGGGGTACTGCACAAGGAACTGCAGTGGGGGCTCGCCACTTACTACCCCGAACTGGGCTTGGAGCCTCCCGAAGACCTGGCCGTCGATCCGGGCAGCCGCCTGGGCGCCTTGGCCGTGAACGAGGGCCTCCTCAGCGCGGCGCAGCTCGAGGCCGCCCTGGCGCGGCAGCGGCGCACGGGCGGGCTCCTCGGGCGCGTGCTCGCCCAGGAGGGCCTCTTGGACGAGGTGCAACTCGCCGCGCTCCTCGCCAAGCAGGCGCGGCTGCCTTTTGTAGAGACGCTCGAGCCGCGCGGCGAGCAGGAGGGGCTGAGCGCCGCCCTCCTGCGCCTCGACGCCGTGCGCTTTGGCGCGGCGCCCTACAGAGCGGCGCCCTACCAAGAGGACGGCAAGCTCGTCGTCGCCCTCAGCGACCCGCGCACGGCAGGCGACCTGCTCGCCGTCATGAGCAGCCCCGTATCGTTCGTGTGCGCGCCCGAGTCGGAGGTGCGCAAGCTCATCGAAGCCGTCTACAGGGGCGAGAAGGAGCATCTGGGCGAGACGCTCGTCAGGCACGGCGCGATCAAGCGCGAGCAGCTCCGCTGGGCCTTGGGGGCGCAGCAGAAGAGCGGCGGCGCGAGGTCGCTTGGCGAGGTGCTTATCGACCTCGGCTACGTCTCGCCGGGAGACATCGACGAGGCGCTGAACCGTCGCCGCCCGGGCGGCAACCGGCTCGAGGACACGCTGGTCCAGTCCGGCAAGGTCTCCCCCGAGATGCTGGCCCGCAGCCTGGCCATGCAGCTGGGCTACGAGTTCATCGAAGCCGGCAAGGTCCAAGTAGACCCCGCCGCCGCCAAACTGCTCCCCGAGACCACCGCCAGGCGCTACACGGTGATGCCCGTCAGGCTGGACGGCAACAGTCTGGTCCTGGCCATGAAAGACCCCCGCCACGTCTTTGCCTTGGACGATGTCAAGCTGATCACCGGCAAGGAGATCAGGCCGGTGGTGGCCACCGAGGAGACGCTTGTCAGCCTCATCAACCGCTTCTACCGCAGCGGCGAGGACCTGGGCGAGCTCGCCCGGGCCCTTTTGGACGAGGTCGGCCCCAAGCAGAAGGAGACGCTCGAGCTCCTGGACAACTCGGCCATCGACGATAACGCCGTGGTCAAGGTGGTCAACAACATCATCCGCGAGGCCGTCCTCGGCGACATCTCGGACATCCACTTAGAGCCCCGGCCCGACAAGGTGGTGGTGCGGGTGCGCAAGGACGGCACCTTGCGCGAGTACATGACCATGCCCAAGGCCACGGCCGGCGCGCTCGCCGCTAGGATCAAGATCATGGGCGGCTTGAACATCGCCGAGCGCAGGTTGCCCCAGGACGGCCGGGTGCGCTTCAAGGACAAGGCCTTGGACGTCGATCTGCGCCTCTCGACCCTGCCCACCGTCTACGGCGAAAAGACGGTCATGCGCATCCTCAAGAAGGCTGCCAGCATTCCCGACATCGAGCAGCTCGGCTTCGCCGACCACAACTTCACGCGCTTCGAGGGGGTGATCCACAAGCCCTACGGTATGTTGCTCATCACCGGCCCGACGGGCTCGGGCAAGTCCTTTACCACCTTTTCGATCCTGAAGCGCATCGCCACGCCCGAGGTCAACGTCACCACCATCGAGGACCCCGTCGAGTACGAGATCCCCGGCATCAACCAGACCCAGGTCAACGTCAAGGCCGGCATGGACTTCGCTAGAGCCCTGCGCGCCTTCTTGCGCCAGGACCCGGACATCATCATGGTCGGCGAGATCCGCGACACCGAAACCGCCAAGACCGCCGTCGAGGCCGCCTTGACCGGCCACCTCCTGATCGCCACGCTGCACACCAACGACGCCGCCGGTGCGGTGACGCGCCTCCAGGAGATGGGCGTCGAGCCCTTCAACGTCTCGGCCTCGCTTCTGGGCGTGCTCGCCCAGCGCCTGGTGCGCAAGGTCTGCACGGGCTGTAGGGTCGCCTATACGCCCGCGCCCGAGGTCCTGCGCTACCTCGGCATGACCGACGAGCAGATCAAGGGCAAGAAGCTGGTGCGCGGCGTCGGCTGCGACCACTGTAACGGTTCGGGCTACAACGGCCGCCACGCCATCCACGAGTTCCTGGTCGTCGACGACGCCGTCGAGACGGCCATCGTCCAGGGCAAGTCCGCCGGCGAGATCAAGGCGCTGGCAATGGCGCGCGGCATGCTCACCCTGCGCGACGACGGTGTCGCCAAGGCGCTCACGGGGATCACCACGCTCGAGGAGGTCCTGGCGCGGACGACGGACTAGATCCAAAACTGAAAATTCAAAATGGTTAATTTTGCTGCGAGGGGAGAAGCTGTGGACAAGAAGGAAACGCAAGACGAGGCCGACATCGTCGATCTCCTCAAACTTTCGGTGGAGCGCCGGGCGTCGGACCTGATCCTCACCGTCGGCCTGCCGCCGATGCTGCGCCTGGGCGGCGAGTGGTGCAAGACCGAGTACGGCCCCTTGAACCCCAACCTCACCCGGCGCCTCATGTACTCGATGATGGACGAAAAAAAGCAGCGCACCTTCGAGGAGACCAAGGAGCTCGACTTCGCCTTTCAACTGACCGGCTACGGCCGCTTCAGGGTCAACGCCTATTTCCAGCGGGGCGCGATCGGCGGCGTCCTCAGGATGATCCCCGAGGAGGTCCTCGGCTTCGACAAGATGGGCCTGCCCAAGACCGTCGCCGACGTGGCCCGGCAGCCTCGGGGCCTGGTCCTGGTGACCGGGCCGACGGGGTCGGGCAAGTCCACCACCCTGGCGGCTATGATCGACCTCATCAACAAGGAGTACCATAAACACATCGTCACCATCGAAGATCCCATCGAGTTTTTCCATCAACACCAGAACTCGATCGTCAACCAGCGTGAGATCGGCGAGGATACTTTGGGCTTTCAGAAGGCCCTGCGGGCCGCCCTGCGTCAAGCGCCCGACGTGATCTTGGTCGGTGAGATGCGCGACCACGAGACCATCGGCGCCGCCGTGACCGCCGCCGAGACCGGCCACCTGGTCATGGGCACCTTGCACACCAACTCGGCGCCCGAGGCCGTCGACCGCATCATCGACGTCTTCCCCGAGGCCCAACAGGCTCAGGTCCGGGTGCAGCTCGCCAACAACCTCCAGGCCATCCTCACCCAGCAGCTCGTGCCCAAGGCGGGCGGGGGCGGCCGCGTGCTCGCTTACGAGTTCCTGATCGCCACCCCGGCGGTCCGCAATCTGATCCGCGAGGGCAAGACCCACCAGATCCTCTCCGCTATCCAGATGGGCGGCCAGCTCGGCATGCTCACCATGGACGCCTGCTTGGCCGAGCTGCACCTCAGGCGCACCATCTCCTTTGAAACGGGCATGGCGCGGGCGGTAGACGCCAAGGAGTTCGCGCGCCTGGTCGAAACCGGCGGCGTGCGCGGTGAGGCGGGCAAGCAGGCACCCTCATCCCAAGCGCGCCCCCAGCCGCCCGCCCCGAGCGGAATCGGCCGCGGCGGGCGGGGCGGCTGAGCAGCCAAGCATCTCCGCTACGGACACCGCCCATTGAACACCGTCCAGTGGCGATTTCCTTCTATACTCCTTCTATACCGCTGTTCTTATGGTGGAGCCTATCGGACTCGAACCGATGACCCTCTGCTTGCAAAGCAAATCGTAGCCGTAACGCTGTGTCACCGAATGTCCTAGATGCCCCTCACAGACACTACCGACGTCACGGTCCGCCACGCTTCAAAGCCTACTTTTACGATACCGTTATGGTCAAAATTATGGTCAAAGCTCATGTGGTTTTTGGTAGCCGCAGTGCTTGCTGGGCAGTACAGCTTCACGGATATTGACAGCAAGAACCCTCATCTGACTACACCTGAGGAAACTTAGTGCAACTCTAAATTGAAGACCTTGGGCAGAGCGGACCGTTTAGATGACGGTCGTGTCCGGCATGCGGGTTACGGCTAGAGCTAAAACGGCCCGTCTCGATGCTAGCGAAAGCTAATTCGCTGAACGTAGGGCTCTAGACCTAACACTACTCTTCCTCAAACCCGGCGTTCGTGAACCTGAGCGTGCGGCTATTCTCCGTCACGGTGCGTACCACATGCTCCGGCGCACCTTTGTCGAAACGGGCGCGCAGCTCGAGCGTAATCTCGACCTCGGCCCCCTCGAGGCTGCTCAAGTGCTGCACGACCGCATCGGCGATGCTGCTAGCGTCTCGGATGAAGCGGGTCGAACTTAGCTTGACGGAGCCGTAAAACCGCTTAAGCTCCGCCTCTTTGGGTGGTAGAGGTGGATTCGGGCCAGGCCCAAGCGGGTCTGCTGCGGCGTCAGGGGGAGGTAGGGTGAGCGGGTCAGGGTCTGTTATCACCCGTTCGGCTTCAAATTGCCGAGCGGCAACGTCAGGGTGCACGAGTAACCCCTTATTGAGGTCAAGGGGGACGTCACCGGTGCGAAGGCCCAGATAGCGCCCCTTTTCGGGGTCGTAGCCGTCGGCGTAAGCAAACGACTCGACCGACCAGGTGAGCAGCCTCAGACCGTCTCTGACCGCTTGGAGCAGCACCTGTGAGTCCTTGAGCCTCGGCAGGTACAAATAGCTGGCAAAGTCTTCGGCGAGCTGTTTGAGGCCGACGTGGTTATCGCGCCAGAGCGGTACGCCGTCGAGCTCACGCCTGAGCAGCGTACCGGCCAACACGGTGATCAAATAGTCGTCGGCCCGCAGGCGTTTGGCCGCGCGCGTCACCAGACCCTCTTTCGCCGTCAGCCGCAAATCCTCCCACATCACCGCGCCGCGCGGATCGGGTTGGCTGGGGATAAGGAGCCACTGAAAAGCCTCGGGGATGCGGGAGCTGACGGTCTTGTCCGCGTCCGCCACCTTGGTTCTAGCCTGATTGCGCTGGAAGGTATCGAGGTTAAGCAGCTCCTGCTTGGCGTCGGTTTCGATGGACTTCCAGGCGAGGTAAGCGCGGACGGCCCCCTCGAGGTCTTTCAACCTGGCCCCGTCGGCGGCCAGGAAGACAAGCGTGTTTTTATAGGTGCGAGCGCCCCCGCCGCGCGTCTCTAAAAGCTTCGCGGCTTCGCTCAGAGCGGCGCTCTCTCTGGCCTTGCCTATATGCGCCGAATTTGGCCCCAAGATAACCAGTCCCGCACCCGGTTCGTTGGGTACGTCGCTGCTCGAGTCCGGCATCACATGCACGCGGGCGAAGTCGGCGCGTGTCGCCGCTTCAGTTTGCAGGCGGGCGCGGATCTCCTCAAATACCGCGTCTTCCGAGAGGTCGCCGGAGCGGTCTTGGGCAAGCCTCGAGACGCTAGGCTGGGTCGCGTACCAGTAACGTTCGCTGTTGACGTAGAGGTGTGTGGCCTGGTCGGTCAGCCGCCGCAGCGCGTCGCCAAAGGTCGAGATGGTCTCGCCCGGTTGCGCGCAACCCAGCTTGACCGTCTCCGCCGTGACGCCCCGGTTCTCCGAGCGCAGCGTCGGCGCGGAGCCCAGATAGAGCGTGCGCGCCACACGCCGACACGCCGAGTAGCGGCCCAGGTTGGGGTACTCCCGGTCGAGCTTTAAGGGCAGCGAGTCGGGACCGTCTACGTCCTTCTCGAGCACCGGCAGCCAGTTGTCCTCCAAGTAGCGCGTCAGCTCGGACTGAACCGGGGCCGCGTCGATGGGGATGGTCGCGGGCAAGATGAGCAGGTTTTTGTCCTGTCGCTCCCACAACTCGTGGATCACCGCCGCCATCAGCCGCAGGACCCCACGCGTGCGCTGAAACTTCTCCAACGAAGACC
This sequence comes from Deinococcota bacterium, assembly GCA_030858465.1. Classification (NCBI taxonomy): domain Bacteria; kingdom Thermotogati; phylum Deinococcota; species Deinococcota bacterium. The sequence continues at coordinate 1,437 of JALZLY010000022.1, read as the reverse complement.
AGTCGGTATAGAGCCGCTCGAACAACTCGGGATGGATCGGGTACGCCGCACGCATCCGGCGTTCGTATTCGGCCTCACGGGTCGCTGCGGGGAACTCACCGGCGTTGTCGCGGTAGAGCATCATGCACGCCTTGATGACCGCGTCGCGCTGTGGATACTGGTCGGGGTTCATCTCTTGGAATAAGCGCCGCCGGACGATCTCAAAACTTTCGTCGCTGCTCGCTGGACGCCACGCCGACTCGAGCCGCCCGATGGCGTTCTTGAGCCGTTCCAAGGCCAACTGCCCGCGCTCGCCCCCGACTTCGATGTGCGTCCCGCCCTGCCCTGGCGCGCCCATGTTCGACTCGCTCGCCGGGATGCTGACGACCAACAGGGTCTGCGGCGCAGCTTTGGCGGCTTCGGTGAGCGTCTGCGCGAAGGTGAAGTGCGTCTCGAAACTTCCGCCGGGCAAGTCGCTTTCGCTGTGCAGCTGCCGCGCGTAGGCCACCCACTCGTCGATGAGGATGAGGCACGGCCCGTACTTGACAAACAGTTTGCGCAGCGCGTCACCGGGGTTGGTCGAGGTCTCGTCGGCCTCGCGCAGCATGTCATAGCCTTCGCGCCGCCCGAGCTGGTAGGCGATCTCGCCCCAGAGCGTCCGCACCACGGTGCCGTCGGCTTTGTGGCTCGGCTGCCCAGGTGAAATCTTGTTGCCGACCAAAACCACCCGCTTGACGCCGCTCGGGCGCGCTGTCCCGACCTGTTCCAAAACCGGCTCGAGCCCCGGCAGGTCGTTTAAGCTCTTGCCGCCGACGAGGTGATACAAGGCCAGCATCGAGTGCGTCTTGCCGCCGCCGAAGTTCGTCTGAAGCTCGACGACCGGATCCCCGCCACGACCGGAAAGCCGCCGTAGGGCGTTCGTCAGGAGCCCCTTTAAACCTTCGGTGAGGTAGGTGCGGCGGAAGAACTCGGTGGGCTCCATGTACTCGCTGCTTGCCCCCTCACCGATAAAGACCTGCCACAAGTCAGCGGCAAACTCGGCCTGCCGGTAGGTGCCGCGCGCCACGTCTTTGTGCGGGGTGATCAGCTCGCGCCACGGTCTCAGGGCTGCGTTAGGCGTACCTTCGACTGCTGATACCTTGGCGATCTTGCGGGTCTCGCGCCGGGCCTGCTCCTCGTAGACTTGGCGGCGCAATTCCTGTTTGCTGCGCTCGAGTTCTGCGGCTTCGGGAGCGGCGCTCACCGCGTTCAAAAGCCGCACCATCGTGTCGAGGCCACGGTCAGCGTCGTCGCTGCTAAACGTCTTTTGGTCCTCCCAGCCGTTGCGAACTTCGCGCAGCTCGCTGACATAGGTGCGCTCAGCGTGCCCCAGCGTGCGCCGGAACACCTCATTCCACTGCCCCCACATCAGTACCAGCAGCGCGTGTACGTCCATCTCGCTCTTGCCGTCCATAAACT
>JALZLY010000021.1 GCA_030858465.1 Deinococcota bacterium | reverse complement strand
GGACGCAAGCGTTAGCGTCCGGCCCGCTCTCTTGGGCCGAGCGACGGCTCGCTCGACACCTGTTATGCTTGACCGGTCCAAAGGAGGACCCATGACGTACCGCTATCTCGGCAAATCCGGCCTCAAGGTCTCCGCGCTCTCCTTCGGCGCCTGGGTCACCTTCGGTGATCAGCTTGGCGAGGACGTCGCCACCGAGCTTATGAAGACCGCCTATCAGCACGGCGTCAACTTTTTCGACAACGCCGAGGGTTATAGCGGCGGCAAGGCCGAGACGATGATGGGCAACATCATCCGGAAGCTCGGTTGGAAGCGCAGCGACCTGGTCTTGTCCACCAAGATCTTCTGGGGGGGCGACGGCCCCAACGACGTGGGGCTGTCGCGCAAGCACGTGCTCGAGGGAACCTGGGCGGCCCTGAAGCGCTTGCAGACGGACTACGTGGACCTGGTCTTTTGCCACCGCCCCGACCCCAACACGCCGATCGAGGAGACGGTCCGGGCCATGAACGTTTTGCTCAGCCAGGGCCTGGCCTTCTACTGGGGCACCAGCGAGTGGTCGGCCGAACAGATTCGCCAGGCCTACGAGTTGGCGCGCCGCGAGCATCTGGTGCCGCCTGTCATGGAGCAGCCGCAATACAACATGTTCCACCGGCAGCGCGTCGAGACCGAGTACCGCCCCCTCTACCGCGACGTTGGGTTGGGACTGACCACCTGGAGCCCGCTGGCGAGCGGTATCCTGAGCGGCAAGTACAACGACGGCATTCCCGAGGGAAGCCGGCTCGACACCAAGGGCTATGAGTGGCTAAGGGAGCGCTCCCTGAGCGAGGAAGGCAGGGGGCGGCTCCAGAAGGTGCGTGAGCTGGCGGAGGTCGCGGACGAGCTCGGCTGCACTGTGGCGCAACTCGCCTTGGCCTGGTGTCTGAAGAACCCCGACGTGTCCACGGTCATCACCGGCGCCAGCCGGCCCGAACAGGTGGCGCAGAACATGGAAGCGCTGAACGTCGTCGCCAAGCTTGCGGATGAGGTGATGGCACGCCTCGAGGAGATCTTGGACAACAAGCCGGCCCCGCCGCCCGATCTGCGCGACGGCTGAGTACCCAGCGTTGAGTACCCAGCATGAGGCGCCGCCGGCACTGTCTGTGGCTGCGCCTCATGCTCATAAAGGGTTTCAGATGTCGACGCGCCCGCAGCAGCATTGCTCGCAGCAGCATTGCCGCAGCATTTCGCGCCTCCAGCAGGCGTGACAAGAGGGTGATTCAAAACCAAGACTTCCTGGGGTGGGGTAAGCAGGCTCTGTGATTAGCGTAGCCCGGCTGAACGCAAAATTGAAGAACGTCTACTACGGCTGGTGGATCGTCGTCGGGGCGATCCTCATTCAGACCTTGCAGATCGGCCTGCTCGGCCAGGGCTACAGCGTCTATATTCCCGCCCTTCAGGCCGAATTTGGCTGGAGCACCACCCTCTTGGCAGGCGCATTTTCGGTATTACAGGCTGTCAGCGGTCTTCTCGGTCCGGTGCAGGGCTGGCTGCTTATCCGCTTCGGGCCGCGCGCGCTCATGCGCGCCGGCATGGTGCTCTTCGGACTCGCTTTCCTCGCCTTCAGCCAGGTCACCTCTCTGGCGGCTTTCTTTACCGCCTTTATCCTGATGGCCGTCGGCTATAGCCTGGGTGGCTTTCTCTCCCTGACGACCACGGTGGTGAACTGGTTCGAGCGGCGGCGCTCCTCCGCCTTGGCGCTCATGCAACTCGGGGTGAGCCTCGGCGGCCTGGCGCTTCCTCTCATCGCCTGGTCTCTCACGGCGCTGGGCTGGCGCAACACCTCGTTCCTCTCGGGGCTCATCATCTTGCTGGTGGGTGTGCCGCTCACCCAGCTCATGCGCGAGTCCCCCGACGATGCCACCCATAAATCCAAGGATAAATCCCAGGACGCCGACGCGGCGTCTCGCCGGCAGAGTCCTGCCACGGCTGCGCTGGGCGCTCAAAAGCAGGCCGTCGACCAGAGAACGCTCAAGGTCGCCAGGCGCGAGTTCACGGTTCAAGAGGCGCTGCGCACCCGCACCTTCTGGCTGTTGGGCTTTGGTCACGCCCTGGCGCTGCTCATCGTGTCCGCGGTAAATGTCCACGCGGTCCTTCACCTCAGCGCGGGTTTGGGTTACTCGCTGCCGGCGGCGGCGGGCTTCGTCTCGCTGATGACGGCCTTTACCGTACTCGGGCAGCTCGTCGGCGGCGTGCTGGGGGACCGCTATCCAAAACGCCTGCTGGCCATGATGGCCATGTGGGTTCATGCGGCTGCTCTCCTGGCGCTCACCTACGCCACCTCGACGGTGATGGTGGTGCTCTTCGCGGCGGGTCACGGCCTCGCCTGGGGCACGCGCGGGCCGCTCATGCAGGCGATTCGCGCGGACTATTTCGGCCGCAAGGCCTTTGCGACCATCATGGGCTACTCCTTCTTGATCGCCATGCTCGGCACCATGGGCGGCCCCCTCATCGCCGGCGCCTTCGCGGATGCCTTTGGCAACTACCGGGTTGGCTTCACCATCTTGGCGGGCATGGCGGCTTGTGGGTCGGTGTTCTTCTTGCTGGCTCGAGAACCCTAGGAGAAAAGCCCTCCTTGATCTTGCAGAGCCTATCTGGCGCCGCGGCCTGACTGGCACGATAAAACTGCACGATAAAAAAAGATCGCCCAGACCTCTGGGCGATCGGAAGCGTCGGCGTTGTCGCTGGGGCTAGTAGCGGTCCCGACCACCACCGCGGTTACCGCCGCGATTGCCACCGTAGCCACCGCTGCGGTCGCCGCCGCGGCCCCCACCGGGTGAGCCGCCGCGGTCGTCGTCACGAACGGGCGCGGGGTTGGTGACGGTAACGTTGGCTGCCTGCAATCCCTTCGGACCCTTTTCGACCTGGTACTCGACCTCATCCCCTTCGTTCAGGTTCTTGAAGCCGCTGCCTTGGATGGCGGAGAAGTGAACGAAAACGTCGTCCCCGCCCTCATCTTGCTGGATGAAACCGAAGCCCTTTTCGCCGTTGAACCACTTGACTTTGCCTATTGGCATCTTTCCGTCCTCTTTTGCCCGGCTCTAGGACCGGGCGTATGCTAGACCTTGCTGCCGGATGTGCAGGGAACGCAAAAGCCCTTTGCTTTGACGTCGACCTTATTATACACGAGTTCGTGGTCTCGTCACCGTCCTCAGGATTGGCCCGCAGCTGGGCGCTAAAGCTTGCCTCCGGCCCGCTCTCTTAGGGCGAGCGAGGCGCCTCCTAGCGCGTCGGTGAGGTCGGCGGCGGCCTCGAGAAGTTGCCTGCTCATGACAACGAGCTCCGTTTCCGTAAAGCGCGTACGCGGCCCGGCGAGGCTCATCGCGCCGACGAAGCCCCTCTGGGCGCTGAAGATGGGGCAGGCGAGCGCCGCCGTATCGGACTTTCGCCTGCTCGCGGATACCACCAGCAGTTCCTGGCGCACCGCGGCGCAGGCCTCGTCGTCTTCGGTAAAGGCGAGCAGCACCTTCCCCGCCGCGCCGGTCTCGAGCGGAAGCTGCGTGCCTGCCGTGACGTAGTGAAGGACTCGGTGCAGGGGCGAGTTGACCCGGAAGAGGCAGATACGCTTGTCGCCCTCACGGATGTAGAACGAGGCGCTCTCGCCGGTGCTCTTTGCTAGCTGCCGCAAGGTGGGCAAGACGTAACCCTCGAGCTTAAACGACTTCTGGTAGAACTGCCCGAGTTTTAGCAGGGCCGGTCCGAGGCGGTACTTGCCGTCGCTCAAACGGCGCAGGTAACCAGCGCGCTCGAGCGAGGCGCAGAGTCTCAAGATCGTGCTCTTGTAGAGCCCGCTGCGCCTGGCCAGCTCCGCGAGAGGCAATGCTTCATCGTCCTCCTCGAAGACTGCCAAGAGGGCTAGCGCCCGATCGACGGCGGCAACGCCCTGTTCGGCCATCTTACCCTCCCTTTGTGCGCCAAGCCAGGAGACAGAACGGTATTCTGCCTAGTAGAACAATAATCGAATCGAGCAGTGGTTGTCAAGCTCTTTGGGAGATTCGGCACTTGCATTCGATCTTCTCTTTTTTCTAGAGAGGCCCTTACGATTCCTGTAACCCACTCTCCTGAAAATGGCTGGTCTCCTGAAAATGGCTGGCATTTTCATCCTTCGTGGTGCTGGTGGCGACCAGCATGAAAGATTGCTCTATGAGTTGCTCTATGAGTTGGCCGTTGCTGCCTTTCCAGTACCACTCCGTCGTCTCCATCAACAAAAATCGGCATAGAGACAGTTGATCTGGAAGTAGTAACTGACCCAGCCCGTGTCGGGGTCGGTTAGCCCCGCGGCAAGCTCCCAACCGTAATTCCCAAAGTAGGTGATCACATCTACCAGATCTGCCCCTGGTAAGGCTTCTCCGGTATAGAACGCCATCACCTGCTCCCACACGCTGGACCATGGGGCTTGGAATTCTTGGGATGTCTGGCGATGCCGATCCACGAGCGTGACCTGGGTGGCGCTCTCATTTCTCCTGTACTCGATGAGTATGGTCTGGAATGATTGCGCTGAACCGAAGTGCCAAAGGACCAACAATACAGCGATAGCTGTGATTCGCTTCATGCTCAACACCTGCCCTTCACGATTTACTGCACTTAAAGATATACCCATCGAGATATACCCATTGCTGTGCTGAAGTACGAATGCAACCATGCAAGGCGCTATGGGTTGATGTTCATCCCTCTTGCCCCACTTCCAGTTCTCTTGTCATGGCGGGCCAGGTCGAAGCACAGCAGGAGGAGTGGCGCCAGTCGGTATCCGATCTGCTAACCTAGACAGCTATGAAGATGATCCTCCTCGGTTTCAAGCCGGATGTCCTGACGGAAGCGCAAGTAGCCCAGGTTCGCGCAGCCGCGCCCGAAATGCGGGTGGTGCTCAGCCATGAACGCGAGGAGATCGAGCGGGTTTTGGGCGAGGTCGAGATCATCGCCGGGAACGTTCCGCGCGACCTGCTCGTCAAGGCAACGAAGCTGCGCTGGTACCAACAGTGGGGAGCTGGCGCCGACTGGCTCTTGCGTCATCCCGAAGCGGCCGAACTGGACTTCGTCTTGACCAACGCCTCCGGCGTACACAGCGTCCCTATCAGCGAGCACATCCTCGCCACGCTGCTCGCCTTCGCCAGACAGCTCCCGCAGGCGGTTCGGCTGCAGGCCCGACGGGAGTGGCGTAGCCAGAGGGAAGTTTTTGAACTCGCCGGCAAGACGATGCTGCTGATCGGCGTCGGCAGGATCGGCGAGCGCACTGCCCTTGTGGCTGAAGCTCTTGGCATGCGGGTCCTGGGTGTGCGGCGTGATGCTACGAAGGGCGTGGCAGCGATCGAAGCGATGTACGGACCTGAGCAGCTGCTCGAGCTCTTGCCGCAAGCCGACGTCGTGGTCGTGACGGTGCCGCTGACAAAGGAAACGTCAGGCATGATAGGGGAGAAGGAACTCGAGGTCATGAAGGCGAGCGCCTACCTCGTCAACATCGGCCGAGGCGGCACGGTTCAAGAGGCCGCCCTCGTTCGGGCGTTGCAAGAAGGCTGGATCGCCGGCGCGGGACTCGATGTCTTCGCGACCGAACCCCTGCCCGAAGACTCGCCGCTCTGGCTCATGGAGAACGTCATCGTCACCGCTCACTACTCGGGTAGCACGCCCCACTACAACGACAGGGTGCTGGCGATCTTTCTGGGGAACCTGGAGCGCTATCATAAGGGCGAGCCGCTCCACAACGTCGTCGATAAGCAGGTCGGCTACTGAGCGCACAAGGGAGAAAACCATGGAATACCGCGCATTAGGACGAACCGGCGTCAAGGTGAGCCCGCTCTGCCTGGGCTGTATGACCTTCGGCGCCAAGACCAGCCCCGAGGACTCGTACGCTATCGTCGACCGGGCGCTCGAGGCCGGCATCAACTTCATCGACACCGCCAACGTCTACAGCCGCGGCCGCAGCGAGGAGGTCACGGGCGAGGCCTTGAAGCGCAACGGCCAACGCGACAAGGTGGTGCTGGCGACCAAGGTGCACGGCGTGATGGACGATGACGATCCTAACGCTCGCGGCAACAGCCGCCGCCACATCATCCAACAGTGCGAAGCGAGCTTGCGCCGCCTGCAAACGGACTACATCGACCTCTACCAGATCCACCGCCCCCAGCCGGACATCCCCATCGACGAGACCCTGCAGGCCCTGGACGACCTCATCCGCAAGGGCTACGTGCGCTACCTCGGCACCAGCACCTTCGCCGCCTGGCAGCTCACCGAAGCGCTAGCGGTCGCCAAGGAACTGCGGCTCAACCGCTTCGTCTGCGAGCAGCCGCCCTACAACTTGCTGGACCGGCGCATCGAGCGTGAACTCTTGCCGATGGCGCAAACCTACGGCGTCGGGATTATCCCCTGGAGCCCCTTAGCCGGCGGTCTCTTGAGCGGCAAGTATCAGAGGAATGCGGACGCGCCCGCCGACAGCCGCTACGCTGACGCCAAAGACAGCCCTATCCAGCAGCGACGCCAGACCGACCGGGCCTTCGACGTGATCGAAGGGTTGCAACCCCTGGTCGCGGCCAAAGGCTGCACGATGTCGCAGTTTGCGCTGGCTTGGTGCGTGCAGCAGCCCGGCGTGACCAGCCCCATCATCGGACCGAGGACGATGGCACAGCTCGAGGACAACCTGGGGGCGCTCGAGGTCGCTATCGGCGATGAAGACCGCGGTAAGATCGATGAGCTGATCCCACCCGGTGATATGGCCTCAGCCTTTTACGAAGCCAACTTCGGACCTCACCCTTACCGCTAGACACGAGCTACCTGACGCGGTGGAGGAGCACATGAGCACCCGCACCATCTTTGGGGCGGCCTCCTTGGGCCGGATAACGCGAAGCGGACCGGACGCTTGACGGCCAGCCTTCTCGTCGCTTGGCTGCTCTGGCAGCGGGTCAGGCGGCAAGAGGACGCGCGGCCAAGCGCTTAACTGGAGATGAGGAGCATCAAGCAAGACGACGCTCACACTACTGAACCCGGCCTGATCATCCGTGAGAAGGACCCGGAAAACCTCGAGTTCCCCTTCTCGAGCCTCAAGGGTCTCATCACACCTAGCGAGAGGTTCTACGTCCGCAGCCACTTTCCGGTGCCAAAGCTCGACCTGGCCACCTGGCGGCTGAGCGTCGAGGGTGCGGTCGAAGCGCCCTGCGAGCTGAGCTATAACGACCTTGTCGAGATGCAGGACAGGACGCGGCCTGCTCTGCTCGAGTGCGCCGGCAACAACCGCGTCTTCCTGGAGTCCCGAGCGAGCGGCGTGCAGTGGGAGCAGGGCGCGGTCGGCAACGCCGAGTGGACCGGGGTGCCGCTCGCGGAGCTCCTCGAGCGCGCGGGCTTGCGCGAGGGGGCTACGGAGGTGGTGCTTGAAGGTGCTGACCAGGGTGTCCCGTCCGAGGAGCCTAGGCCGGCGGGCGAGATCCGCTACGCGCGCTCCTTGCCGCTCGACAAGGCCCTGCGCGACGTCTTGCTGGCCTACCGCATGAACGGCGAGACCTTGCCTGCTTCCCACGGCTTTCCCTTGCGCGCGGTGGTCCCCGGCTGGTACGGCATGGCCTCGGTCAAATGGCTCAGTCGGATTCTCGTCACCGACCGCCCTTTTCGCGGGTACTTCCAGACGGTTGATTACGCGTACTGGGAGCGGCAGGACGGCCTGCCGGTGCGCGCGCCGATTACCGAGACTCGAGTCAAAGCGCAGATCGCCCGCCCCAGCATGCTCGAGGTCGTGCCGAGAGCCACGGATTACCGCGTCTTCGGCGCGGCTTGGACGGGCGAGTCCGAGGTGGTCAAGGTCGAGCTGAGCACCGACGGTGGCGAGAGCTTCACCGAGGTTGCGCTGCTGGGCGAAGCCCTTTCCCACACGTGGCGACTATGGGAGTACGTATGGCGCACGCCCGGCGAGCCCGGGCGCACCACCCTCATGGTCCGCGCCACCGACGCCCGCGGCCATAGGCAGCCGCAAGAGCGGGACGGTGACCGCGGTAGCTACATGATCAATCATGTCCTGCCTATCGACGTTCAAGTTCATTGAACCAAAGCCGGCGTTCGTGGAGGTTGATAATGGACGATCGCGACAAGACCCTACAGGTCGAACGCGATGCAAAAGCGCGCCGGCGCGAGCGACCCGCGGTTGAGGACGACACGCCCAAGCAGAGCGGCCCGAGCCTGGAGAGCGGCGAAGAGCAACGGCCGGATGACCCCTCGCCTGAACGGTGCGGACGCCACGACCTTTGGAGTAGGCACTGTTGGAGTAGGCACTGTTGGAGTAGGCACTGTAGCTGGCCAGCAAACTCTCCCTTTGTGCGCCTGAAACTTCCGCCCTGGGCCAAGGGTGGGCCAAGCCAGGAGTTGACATCACGCCCGCGTTGGTGTTTAATGATGCCAGTAAAACAGAACAGTGTTCTGCCTAGTAGAACAACAGTTGAACGGAGCAGTGGTTGTCAAGTTCTATGGGAGACTCGGCATTTGCAGTCGATTTTTCTCTCTTAATCAAGGAATAAGGGACCAGCATGCGACAGCAATCACCACAGCAATCACCACAGCAGTCACCGCAGCAATCACCGCGCCCACTGGGCGACGCCATCACGGCCAGGCTCGAGGTTGATCGGTCCCGCTTGGAAAGCTTGAGCCTGCGGATTCACCAGAATCCTGAGCTGGCCTGGCAGGAACGCGAGGCGGTCAGCCGGCTGACCGCCGCTCTGGAAGCGGAAGGGTTTTTTATCGAACGCGACCTGTGCGGTCTCGAGACCGCCTTTCGCGCCAGCTACGGCTCTGCCGAGGGAGGGCCGACCATCGCGCTCATCGCGGAGTACGACGCGCTCCCGGAGATCGGGCACGCTTGCGGGCACAATCTAATTTGCACGGCGGCCGTCGGCGCGGCCACGGCCCTGCGTCAGGCGCTGGCGGAAGGGAAGCTGCCCGGCCGGATTCAGGTGATCGGCACGCCGGCCGAGGAAGGGGGAGGCGGCAAGATTCTGCTCCTGGAGCGCGGCGCCTTTGAGGGGGTAGACGCCGCGCTGATGTTTCACCCCGGTGCCCGCACCATGACGGTGCGCGGCTCGCTGGCCGCGACCAGGGTCACGATGGCCTTTAGGGGCAAGGCGGCACACGCCGCGGCCAATCCACATCTGGGCATCAATGCCTTAGACGCCTGTATCGGCACCTTCAACGCCGTGGCTGCGCTGCGCCAACATGTCAAGGACGAGACCCGTATTCACGGCATCATCACCAGGGGAGGTGCCGCTGCCAATATCGTGCCGGACTACGCGGAGGCCAAGTTCATCATCCGCCACCGAAGCCAGGACTATCTGCGGACGCTCAAGGATAAGGTGCTGGACTGCGCGCGCGGGGCGGCCTTGGCAGTCGGGGCAACCGTCGAGTTCGAGGAGGGCCTGACCTACGCCGAGCGAAAGATAAACCACACGCTTGCCGAGCGCTTCGCGCACCACCTCGAGCGCTTGGGGGAAGCCGTCAAGGCACCACCCCCCATCGGCGGTGTAGGCTCCTCGGATTTCGGCAACGTGAGCCAGGCCCTTCCTGCCATTCACCCCTATATCGCCATGGTGCCTGAAGGCACCTCGGCGCACACCCCCGACTTCGCCGCGGCAGCCGGGAGTCCGGCGGGAATGCGCGCCATGCTGCTGGCGGCCAAATGTCTGGCGCTGACCGCCGCGGATTTGCTTGGCGACCCCAAGTTCCTAAAAGACGTGAAGGACGAGTTTGCCGACGAGTTTGCCAAAGAGCAGACGAGCTGACCGGAGGTTTGATATGAGGAAGATCGTTGCCGCCTTACTAGTCACCGTGATGGCCTTTGCCGGCGCGCAAACCACCAGTGTGCAAAATACCAGGGAGATAGTGATTGCCCAAGGGATCGACGTTCCCGGCTTCGACCCGCATGGGCATCACACCACCGCCGTCGAGGCCGTCTTGATCAATCTCTTCGACTACCTGGTGTTCAGAGACGCGGACGGCACGCTGGAGCCGGGCCTGGCGACCGAATGGGAGCCGGTCGCCGAGGATGCCTGGCGCTTCACGCTGCGCCAAGGGGTCCTCTGGCACGACGGCGAGCCCTTCACCGCCGCGGACGTCAAGTTCACCTTGGAGCGCGTGGCCACCGACTCCTCGCTCCAGCCGCACGAGTCCTACCGGCAGATACGCGAGGTCGAGGTTCTGGGCGACCACGACATCATCATCCACACCCACGGTCCCGACCCGCTGCTGCTAAACCGCATCAGCCGCCTGAGCTCCGGCATCGTCCCCAAGCATCACGTCGACGAAGTCGGCTGGGAGGGCTTCACCACCGACCCCATCGGCACCGGGCCCTACCGCTTCGTCGAGTGGCGGCGCGACGATCGGGTCATCATGGAGGCCTTCGACGAGCACTGGCGCGGCCGGCCTATCTACGACCGCCTCATCCACCGCACCATCCCCGAGGACTCGACGCGGGTGAGCGAGCTGATGACGGGTGGCGTGCATATCGCCACCAACGTCCCGCCGCAAGACCGCGAGCGCGTCGAGGGCACGGGCGCCGTCAGCGTGGTCCTGCAGCCCACCACGCGCATCATGATGCTCATCTTCAACACCCACGAGGACGCGGTCACCGGCGACCCGAGGGTGCGCGAGGCCATTGACTACGCCATCGACGACCGGCTGCTCATCGACGCGGTGATGGACGGACTCGGCGTGCCGACCCGGGCGCGCCTCAGCCCCGGCATCTCGGGCTCGCCGATGGAGCTCTACGACGACTATCTCTACGACCCTGAGGAGGCCGTGCGCCTGCTCGAGGCGGCGGGCTACGGGCCGGGCGAGCTGACCCTCAGGATTCAAGGACCGGCTGGGCGCTACCCGCTCGACAGCGAGCTGGCCGAGGTCATCGGCGTCATGCTCGAGTCCGTCGGCGTCAATACCGAGATCGAGGTGCTCGAGTGGAGCGCCTACCAGAGCCGCATCTGGGACGCCGACAACGTCGAACACTTCGTCCTGATGGGCCTCGCCAACTCGATGTTCGACAACTGGTTCTCGATGCGCGCCATCCTCTGCGACGGCTCCTACCAAAACCGCGTCCACTGGTGCGACGCGCGTTTCGACGAGCTCATGTACGCCGCCGAAACCGAAGTGGACTTAGCGCGCCGCGACGAGATGCTGTACGAGGCGACCTATATCGTGCTCGAAGAGCGTCCCTGGGTGACCCTCTTCCAGAGCCAGGTCCTGGTGGGCGTGAGAGACGGTATCGACTGGCAACCGCGTCAGGATGAACTGCTGTGGATGTTCGCCGCTCATCCGCAGGACTAGAACAGGACTGAGGGCTGAGGTTCTTGCTCAGCCCTCAGTCCTTTATACTCGCTTATGACCGCCTATATCCTTCGCCGCCTGCTGCAGATGATCCCGGTGGTCTTGGGCATCACCGTGATCGTCTTCGTGCTCTTGCGCATCTCGGGGGACCCGGTCACCCTGATGCTGCCCGAGGACGCCACCCAAGAGCAGGTCCGGCAGTTGCGCGAGAGCCTGGGGCTCGACCGGCCGCTCTTTGAACAGTACCTTATTTTCTTGAGCAACCTCGTGCAGGGCGACTTCGGCGAGTCCATCCGCTACCGCGGCCAGCCCGCCCTGCCCATCGTCTTGGAGCGCCTGCCCGCGACGCTCGAGCTTACCCTCGCCGCCATGCTCGTCGGGGTGATGATCTCCTTGCCCGCGGGCATCATCGCGGCGGTCAACCGCAACCGCTGGCCTGACTACGGCGCCACCACCTTCGCCATCATGGGCGAGGCCATGCCCAACTTCTGGCTGGGCATCATGCTGATTCTTATCTTCTCGGTGCAGCTCGGCTGGCTGCCGGTGTCGGGGCGGGGCGGCCTGCAGTACCTGATCCTGCCGGCCCTGACCCTGGGCACCGCTCTGGCCGCGCTGCTCATGCGCCTGATGCGCTCGTCGCTCTTAGAGGTGCTCGGTCAGGATTACGTGCGCACGGCTCGAGCCAAGGGGTTGAGGGGCCGCATGGTCCTGCTCAAGCACGCGGTGCGCAACGCGCTCTTGGCCTACGTCACGGTTTTGGGCCTGCAGGTGGCCTCGCTGATGGCCGGGGCGGTGGTGACCGAGCAGGTCTTCGCCTGGCCGGGCATCGGCCTGCTGGCTATTCAGGCCATCAATTCCCGCGACATGGCTATCGTGCAGGCGGTGGTGATCGTCGCCTCCTTGATCGTGATGAGCGCCAACCTGCTGGTCGACCTGCTCTACGCGCTCATCGACCCACGGATTCACTATTCATGACCTCGCTCATGACCTCGCTGGTGACCTCGCTGATGATCTCTCAAACGCGCTCCTGGTGGTGGCTGAAACGGCTCGGCGGCAGCGCCACGGCCGTTTTCGGCGCCCTGCTGCTGGTCGCCTTTGTGTTCATGGCGATTCTTGCGCCGCAGCTGGCGCCGCACAGCCCGACCGCCCCCAATCTGCTGCACCGCCTCTCGCCGCCGATGTGGCTGGACGGCGGCAGCCCCGACTTCGTCTTAGGCACCGACCATCTGGGCCGCGACATCTTGAGCCGGCTCATCTTCGGCAGCCGCGTGGCGCTCGTCGTGGGTCTGGGCGGCGTGGCCCTGGCGGCAAGCATCGGCATCACCCTGGGGCTCGTCTCGGGTTACTTCGGCGGCTGGGTCGAGACCGTCATCATGCGCCTGGTCGATACCCTCATCGCCATTCCCAACGTTATCCTCTACCTCACCGTCTTGGGCGTCTTTGGGCCCAGCCTGACCATTCTCATCGTGGTTATAGGCTTTATCAACTGGACGACCTTCGCGCGGGTGGTCCGCGGCGAGGTCTTAGCGGTAAAGGAGCGCGAGTTCGTCGAGGCGGCGCGCGCCAGCGGCCAGCGTTCCGGCAGGATAATCGTCAGGCACGTCCTGCCCAATATCTTGGCGCCGATCATCGTGGTGGCGACCCTGAACGTCGCCACGGTGATCATCTTGGAGGCCGCCCTCAGTTTCCTCGGTTTAGGCGTGCAGCCGCCGACCGTGACCTGGGGCAGGATGCTCTCGGACGGGCGCGACTACATCGCCACCGCCTGGTGGCTGGCGACCTTTCCGGGCGTCTTCATCACCATGCTGGGGCTGTCCCTGATCTTTATGGGCGACTGGCTCAGGGACGTGCTCGACCCGCGCGTGCGCTAGCCCTGGGCTCGAGGCCGGAGCCGTCCCTTCGGGGCCCTGTCAGGGCTGATTGTGAGGGTAGAGCTGCGGCGCCCCATCTATGGACTTGATACTGAGGGCCAAGACGACTTCAAAGCGCGCGCTGTCGAGGCTTGTCGGCACGCCGAGGGAAATCGCGGGCTGGTCGCTCGTCCGCGGGAGGTCGATCACCAACTCGTCGCCGTTCAGGGTCGCGTCCGGCAGATAGACCTCGTCCAGCCACACGCCGATTGTACCGGCGGGAGGACGTGCAAAGCGCAGCGTGACCCGGTACACCTGCTTTGTCCGCGTTTGCGGTTCGGCGGACCTGATGCTGAGATCCGCTCCGGCTGCGCTCGAGGGCTGCCATGAGGACTCCGCCGGAATGAACCAGCCGCCGTCCTGGCCGATAAAGCCACCTTCGCCCGAGGGTGCGCGCAGGCCCGCTTGAATGTGAAGGGGCTCTTGACCGCTGAGGGGAAGGCTCAGCTTGTGCGCGCCCGCGGGCAAGGTCTCGGCTGGCAACTGCTCCTCACCGTAGAGGAAGAGGACGTCGCCCGCTACGCGCAACTCGAAGCTGAGCTCGACGACGCCCTCCTCGAGCGTGAGGGGCCGGACCTCGGCGCCGGCGAGCTCGAGGGGCAGCGCGGCCAGCACCTGGACGACGTAGACCTCGCCGCGGCTGGTGCTGGCTACGCCGAAGCCGGCGTGCGTAAAGGCGGGGTGGAGCAGGTTGGCGCGGTGGCCGGGGCTCTCCATCCAGCCCCTGATGGCCTGCCGGGGTGCGTCCGCGGCGGAGGGCAGCCGCGCCAGGTTTTCCCCGACGAACTGCGCCGCTGAGCCCGCGCGCGCGACGCGCAAGGAGAGCGTGGCGTTTTCGGGCGTGGGCGACTCGTGGGCGAGGTAGCGGAGCCGCACCATCTCCTCGGCGTGGTGGCGCGCGGCCAGGGCCAGGGCCTCGTCCGGCCGCAGCTCGGTCAGGCCGGCGCCGCGGCGCTCGAGGTTGCTGTGCTGCAGAAGCGCCCCTTCCGCGGGTCCGTCGGGCGCGATGGGCGCGTAGCTGGCGGTGAGGGCGGTCGGCGGGCTCGAGGCCAAGGCGGCGCCGAAACCCAAGAGGAGACTGAGGAGAAGAGCGCTTGCTGAATGCCTTGGACGCATGCGCTCAGTATAAGGCTCAAGCGCCTTATCAGGCGCCGCCTTTGCACTCTTGAAGCACTGACAGCCCCATGCTCCTGGATTTGCTAGACTCGGGCATGAGTCTCAGCGACCTCGAGGTTCGCGTGCTCGGCGCACTGGTCGAAAAGGACTGTACCACCCCCGAGATCTACCCGCTGTCCACGAACGCGCTTCTCCTCGCCTGCAACCAGAAGACCAGTCGCGATCCGCTTACGGGCTACTCCCTGCTCGAGGTCGAAGAGGCCCTCCGCTCGCTGGCGGATAAAGGGCTCGCCCGCTCAGCCCGGGGAGACCACGAGCGCGCCGTCAAGCACCAGCACCGGCTGGCCGAGGGCTCGAAGCTTTCGGCTCAAGACCTGGCCGTGCTCGCCGTCCTCATGCTGCGCGGCTCTCAGACCCCGGGCGAGCTGCGGAGCCGGACCGAGCGCTACGTCCACTTTCCCGACACCGCCGCCGTCCTGGCGAGCCTGTCGCACCTGCGGGAGCACCGCCCTCCGCTCGTCAAAAACCATGGGCGCGGGCCGGGGCAGAGCCAGGACCGTTGGGGCCACAGCCTGGGGCCCGATCCCGAGAGGCTGAGGCCACGGGTGAGGCAGTCCGGATCCGCGCCCGCGCCGGAAGCGCAAGACGGTCTTCAAGACGGTCTTCGAGACGGTCTTCGAGACGAGCTCGAGGCGTTGCGGCAGGAAGTCGCGCGCTTGCGGGCTCAGCTCGAACGGCTGCTCGAGCATACCGGCTTGTCCGGGCCCGAAGGAGAGCCCTGATAGATACGTTTCGGCTGGATGACGGCGATCTCCTCTATCTGCTCAGCACCCTAAAAGTATAAGCCCTAGTAGTCAGTCAGCCTTCTTTTGATGGGTCATTGCGAGGAGCGAAGCGGGTTTCGCGAAGCACTCCGCAGGAACGAAGTCGTGCGAAGCAACGCGGCAATCTTGTTCTTGGCACACGGTTTGGAGATTGCTTCACTTCGTTCGCAATGTTCGCGCAGCACCCCGCAGGGACACCCATCATTTCTGCCTTGACTGACTACTAGGTATAAGCTCGAGACGGATGCGAGCTTCGCGGGCCTGGACGGCAAACTGGAGCGCGGACGCTAAACCGGCTTACGACGGGTGCCCGTCCGGCTGGTGTATGCTGCCCTATCGCCTCTGGAGGTCCGTCATGGCTGTTCATGAGCTTGCCGGCAAGGCCGCGCCCCTCGAGCTTCTCGTCAACGTTCCGCGCCTCGTCTCCGCCTACTACACCCATAAGCCGGACCCCTCGAGTCCCTTGGAGCGCGTCTCCTTCGGCACCTCGGGTCACCGGGGCTCGTCGCTGTCGAACTCGTTCAATGAGGACCACATCCTGGCGGTGACGCAGGCGCTCTGCGAGGTCCGCCGCGAGGAGGGCGTCAGCGGCCCCCTCTACGTCGGCATGGATACCCACGCGCTGTCCGAGGCCGCGCTCGCCACGGCGACGGAGGTCTTCGCCGCCAACGAGGTGGACATCATGGTTCAGGCGGGCCTCGGCTACACGCCGACGCCGGCCATCTCGCACGCGATCCTCGGCTACAACCGCTCCTACAACCGCGGCAAGAAGGAGGGCCTCGCCGACGGCGTGGTCATCACGCCCTCGCACAACCCGCCCGAGGACGGCGGCTTCAAGTACAATCCGCCCACCGGCGGCCCCGCCGACACGGCCACCACGAAGCGCATCCAGGACCGGGCGAACGAGATTCTGGAGGGCGGCCTAAGGGACGTAAAGCGGCTGAGCTACCGTCAGGCGCTGGCCGCCGGCACCACCCACGAGCACGACTACCTCACGCCCTACGTCGAAGACCTGGCGAACGTCGTCGACCTGGACGCCATCGCCGGGGCCGGGCTGCGCATCGGCGTGGACCCGATGGGCGGGGCGGGCGTCGCCTACTGGGAACCCATCAGGGAGCGCTACGGGCTCGACCTCACCGTCGTCAACCGCCGCATCGACCCCACCTTCGCCTTCATGACGGTCGACAAGGACGGACGTATCCGCATGGACTGCTCCTCGCCCTACGCCATGGCCGGGCTGATCGGGCTGAAGGACAGCTTCGACGTGGCCTTCGGCAACGACCCCGACTACGACCGCCACGGCGTCGTCACCAAGGCCGGGCTGATGAACCCGAACCACTACCTGGCGGTGGCGATCAACTACCTCTTCGCCAACCGGCCCGGCTGGCGTCTTGACGCGGCGGTCGGCAAGACGCTGGTCTCGAGCTCGATGATAGACCGGGTCGCCTCACGACTGGGCCGCCGCCTGGCCGAGCTGCCCGTCGGCTTCAAGTGGTTCGTGGACGGCCTGATGGACGGCTCCTACGGCTTCGGCGGCGAGGAGTCGGCGGGGGCCTCCTTCTTGCGCCAAGACGGCACGGTGTGGACGACCGACAAGGACGGCATCATCATGGACCTCCTGGCCGCCGAGATCACCGCCAAGACCGGCGAGGACCCGAGCGACCACTACCGGGGGCTCGAGGAACGCTTCGGCTCCCCCGTCTACGAGCGCATGGACGCCCCCGCCAGCTTCGAGCAGAAGAAGGTGCTTGCCAGCCTCTCGCCCCAGGGGGTGGTAGCAAGCGAGCTGGCGGGGGAGAGCATCGTCGCCAAGCTCACCCGCGCGCCCGAAGGCGGCGCGGCCATCGGCGGGCTCAAGGTCGTTACCGAGAACGGCTGGTTTGCCGCCCGGCCCTCGGGCACCGAGGAGATCTACAAGATCTACGCCGAGAGCTTCAAGGGTTCCGAACACCTCGCGCAGATCCAGGAGGAAGCCCAGGCCATCGTGAGCGCGGCCTTTGCCGCCGCGGGGCTTTAGGCCCAGGGTCCAGTGACGCTAACCGCGGTCCCAGGGTCCAGTGACCCTAACCGCGGTCCCAGGGTCCAGTGACGCTAACCGCGCTTGAAACATAACCTACGCGCGGATTTTGCACCATTGTTGACATCTTACACCATCAAACCCATGATGGTCTTGGAGGTCTAGCTATGGCGCTCAACATCAAAAACGCCGAGGTCGAGCGGCTCGCCCATGAGGTGAGCGCGATGACGGGCGAGAACAAGACCCAGGCGATCAAGCGGGCACTCGAGGAGCGCAAGGCGCGGCTCGAGCTGGCGGGTGGACAGAGCCGGGCGGAGCGCCTGCGGCGATTTCTGGAGGAGGAGGTGTGGCCCAACATTCCCGAAGATGTTCGGGGCAAGCGGCTGAGCAAAGAGGAGGAAGAAGAGGTTTTGGGCTTTGGTCCCGATGGTGTTTAGATGATTTTGGACAGCTCGGCGGTCGTCGCCATCTTGCTCAGCGAGCCTGACCACGAAGACATCTACCACAAGATACTCCGAGCCGAAACGGTCGGTATAGGGGCGCCAACCTTGACGGAGACGGGCATCGTGCTCACGGCGAGACTGCGCCGACCTGCTCAATCTATCCTCCGCAAATTTTTGGATAGGGCTGGGGTGACGGTCGTTTCTTTTGACGAGCGGCACTGGCAGTTGTCGCTCGAGGCGTTTGAACGCTACGGCAAGGGCCGCCATCCCGCCAGGCTCAACTTCGGCGACTGCCTGAGCTACGCCACCGCCAAGCTTGCCGGGCAGCCGCTGCTCTGCGTCGGCAACGACTTCGCGCAGACTGACGTGGAACTCGCCTAGCCGGCAATCAGCCGATATGTTTTCGAGGCTCTAGCCCTCGTACTCGCCCCACTCGCGGCGCAGGACGCCGCAGATTTCCCCCAGGGTGGCCTTGGCGCGAAAGGCGTCAAGCACGAGCGGAAACATGTTTTCCGTACCCCTGGCAGCCCCGCGGAGCCTGGCGAGCGCCGCCTCGACCTCCCCTCCGTCGCGGCCCTTCCTGAAGGCGCCAAGCTGCGCCGCGCGCCTGGCCTCGAGCTCGGGGTCGATCTCCTGGATGGGGATGGCCGGCTCACGGTCCTGTTTGAAGCGGTTGACCCCGACGACGACGCGCTCTCCCTTTTCGATCTCGCGCTGAAAGCGGAAGGCCGCCTCCTCGATCTCCTCTTGGATGTAACCCGCCTCGATGGCGCGGACGCTACCGCCCAGGTCCTCGATCTTGCCCATGAGTTCGCTCGCCTCGCCGTCCAGCGCGTCGGTAAGGTGCTCGAGGTAATACGAGCCCGCCAGTGGGTCGATGGCCCCGGTCACGCCCGACTCATAGGCTAGAATCTGTTGGGTGCGCAAGGCGGTGCGAGCCGACTCGGGGGTGGGCAGGCCGAGCGCCTCGTCCTTGGCGTTGGTGTGCAGGGACTGGGTGCCGCCCAAGACCGCCGCCAGGGCCTGGTAGGCGGTGCGGACGATGTTGTTCTCGGGCTGCTGCGCGGTCAGGGTGCTGCCGCCCGTCTGGGTGTGAAAGCGCAGGCTCAGCGACTTGGGGTTCTTGGCCGCGAACTCGTCGCGCATGATCCGCGCCCACATGCGCCTGGCGGCGCGGAACTTGGCGACCTCTTCCAAGATGTCGTTGTGGCAGGCGAAGAAGAACGACAGCCTGGGGGCGAAGGAGTCGAGCTCGAGTCCCGCCGACAGCGCCGCGCGCACGTAGGCCTTGGCGTTGGACAGGGTAAAGGCGATCTCCTGGGCCGCCGTCGCCCCGGCCTCGCGGATGTGGTAGCCCGAGATCGAAATCGTGTTCCAGCCGGGCACCTTCTCGGCGCAGTAGGCAAAGACATCGGTGACCAGCCGCATCGAGGCCTCGGTCGGGTAGATGTAGGTGCCGCGGGCGATATACTCCTTTAGGATGTCGTTCTGCACGGTGCCGGTGAGCTTGCTGCTGTCTACACCCTGCTCCTCGGCGACGAGAAGGTAGAGCGCCAAGAGCATCATGGCGGGCGCGTTGATGGTCATCGAGGTCGAGACCTTATCCAGCGGGATGCCGCCCAGCAGCGTCTTCATATCGTCCAAGGTGGCGATCGACACGCCGACCTTGCCCACTTCGCCCTGGGCGAAGGGGTCGTCCGGGTCGAAGCCAAGCTGGGTGGGCAGGTCGAAGGCCACCGATAGGCCCGTCTGGCCCTGCTCCAACAGGTAGCGGTAGCGCGCGTTCGACTCCTCGGCCGAGCCGAAACCGGCGTACTGCCGCATCGTCCAGAAGCGGCCGCCCGCGTACATCTCCTGGTAGATGCCCCTGGTGTAGGGGTAGTCGCCGGGCTGGCCCAAGCGCTCGGCCAGGCCTTGGGGCGGAGCGTCGTAAAGAGGTTTCATAGCGCCATTATAGCCAGCGCCCGCCAAGCGTGGCCTGTACAACGCTTGCTTTTAGGCTCGAGCGTTAAGGTTCCCTCTGGAGGCACCATGAACTATCGCAGACTCGGCAACTCCGGCATGAAAGTTTCGACCATCAGCCTGGGCGCCTGGACCACCTACGGCGACAGCGTGCAGGACAGAAAGCTCGTCAGAGAGATCATCGAAAAGGCCATTGAAAACGGCGTCAACTTCTTCGACAACGCCGACATCTACGCCAAGGGCAAAGCCGAAACGATGATGGCCGAGGCCCTGGAGGGCTTTGAGCGGCAAGGGCTCGTGCTCTCGACCAAGGTCTTCTGGCCGATGTCGGAGGGCGTCAACGACCGGGGCCTAAGCCGCAAGCACATCATGGAGTCCATCGATAATTCCCTGACCCGCATGAACACCGACTACGTGGACATCTACTTTGCCCACCGCTACGACCCGGAAACGCCGCTGGAGGAGATCATCGAGGCCTTTTCCGACGTGGTCCGCTCGGGACAGGCGCACTACTGGGGCACCTCGGAGTGGTCGGGCGCGCAGATCGCCGAGGCCCACACCTACGCCAAGGCGAACGGCCTGGTGGCGCCGGTGACCGAGCAGCCGCAGTACTCGATGCTCTACCGCGAGCGCGTCGAGGGGGAGATCCTACCGGTGACGGGCCAGAAGGGCATCGGCCTGGTCGTCTGGAGCCCGCTGGCGATGGGCATGCTGACCGGCAAGTACGACGAGGGCGTTCCCGAGGACAGCCGCTTCGGCAGGAGCGCCAACTTCGGCGAGCGCTACCTGAACGAGGACAACGCCCGCCGCGTGCGCGAGCTCAAGGGGGTCGCCGACGAACTCGGCGCCACCCGCGCGCAGCTCGCCCTGGCCTGGGTCCTGCGCCACGAGGGCGTATCGAGCGTGATCACCGGCGCGACCAAGGTCGAACAGCTTCTGGACAACGTGGCGGCGGCCGAGCTCGAGTTGAGCGAAGAGATCATCGAGCGTATCGACGCTATTCTGGCCTCCTAGGCTCGCCAAGACTTGCAGAGTCCGCCGAGCTTTGCTAGACTACTCGTCGCCTCTAGGAGGCGCGTATTCCGCGATAGCTCAGCGGTAGAGCGTCCGACTGTTAATCGGATGGTCCCTGGTTCGAATCCAGGTCGCGGAGCCAAGATAAAGGCGTCACAGACGCAAAAGAAGAGCCCCGCCTAGTGTGGGGCTCTTGCCCTATGGACCGCTTTGCTGCCAATTTACTGACAATTTACTGCCAGTTTACTGCCAACTTCTAGTTCAGCGTCTCGCGGTCCTTCGCGGGGTCAGCAGATTGGTCAAGCTTATAGCGGCCGCCGAGCCGATGTAGTACCCGCGCTAGCGGGGGCCTAGTGGCCCTACACTGTAGTACCCGCACTAGCGGGGGCCTAGTGGCCCTACACTCCACCACACGGCAGCCAGCGTCACAGTACCGCGATGCCGGTAATGTAGCCGATGCGGATCGTGCGGGGCTCTCCCTGATCGTGGGCTCGAGCCGACAGGTAGGGCGTCGATCCGGAGTACAATACGGTCTCGGGGGTGACCTTCTCCGTCACGAGCTTGCCCTGTGACCTCTCGGCGTAGCCGTAGCGGTTGTAGGTCGCTCTCTCCTGATGATAGCGCAGCTCGAGCGATCTGCCCTCGCCGATGGCTGTCTCAATCATCACGCGCATCTTGCGGGTGTCCAGCCCGCTCTGCATGATGCTGCCCTGAACCGCCTCGGCTTTGATGTCCGTTCTGAAGCCTCGCTCGAGCGTCACCCCGAGGTCGGCGAGGAGCGCCTCGAGCTTCTGCTCGTGCCCCTCCTTGATCAGGTAGCTGGTGTCGTTGAGCCCCTTGTCCAGGTGCTGCGCAAGCTGTGGGTGTTTGACCAGCGCCGCGGCGCTCGGGTGCTGGAAGACGCTGATCGTCGCCACGCTGGGCGCGGCGCTCCTGCCCTCCCAGATGCTCAAGAGCGCCTCGAGTTGCGCTGGGATGCCGCCCTGCGCCCGGGCCAGCAGCGTGTCCCGCGCAGCGGGGGTGAGCGTCCCGGCGCGAACCGCCTCTCTGTCGAGGCGGTAGCTTCCGTCGGCGTCCCGGCTGGCGACTTGCGTCAGCACCGCCCGACCCGCCAAGTCGGTGGCGCTCTCGAGCCGGAAGTGGCCCTCGGGCTGAAAGCGCAGGGTGCGGGTCGGAGCGAGGCTGTAGCGGTGGCGCACCTTGACCTTGGGCGGCTGGGCCTTGTCAGCTAGGATAGTGAAGCGCTCGGCCACCGCGCGGGCACCCGCGAGCCCGTTCAGAGCGGCGTCGCGTTCCTTGTGGCTGGCGTACTCGAGCAGGCTGACGCCTTCTTGAAGGCGCAGGCGCTCGCGGCGCGAGGCCCAGTCGCGCAGGCTGTGCGCCACGTTGTCGGGCAGGCCCATGCTGTGGTCTTGCAGCCGCTCCAGCAGCGCCTCCAGCTCGAGCCCGGCTTCGAGTGCCCGGTAGAGGCTCGAGCGCGTGATGGTGTAGCTGGCGGTCTGGGCGTCGACGCGGGTGCAGTCCGCGCAACCCAAGGCGGCGATGGCGAGGGGGCTCAGCTTGTCTAAGTACACCAGGATGTCGAAGTTCGCTTGGATCAGCAGGCAGGCCTCCTTGGGCTTGCCGCTGTCGGGGTCGAGGCCCAGGAGCGTGCGCAGCGCCTCGGTGTCCGGAGGGGCCTGCCGCAGGCGCCGTCCCCGCGCCAGCCAGGCGAGCCCCGGCGCGAGCATCAGCGCGTAGCGGCGAGCCGGATCGTCCTTCGGAGGCGACGGGGCCTTCACCGGCTTGCCTCCCCGCATGACATAGAGGCTGGCTTTGGCAGCTTCATCCGCAGCCGGCAGTTCGGCCACCGCCACCAGCCCCAGGTCGCGAAAGGCGCCCAGGAGCGTCTGGGTGAACCAGGCGGGGCGTTCCGGCTCGCTGTCCTCTGCCCAGTAGCGCGCGCGGGAGGTGACCACGTGGTTGAGCGTCCGCTTCCACAGCCCCTCGAGCGCCCCCTCCATCGCTACTGGGTGGTCCGGCAACAGCTCCAGGCTCTCCAGCAGCGCCCGCTTCGCCACCGCCGTAGAGACCAGGCTGGCCTGACCCATGACCCGCGGGTCATGCCCGGAGGCCTCGTTGCTGTTCAGGAACGCCTCCACCAGGTAGGCGTAGCTGAGGGTCAGTGGCGCCTCTTGAAGCGTGCGCAAGCGCGGCAGGTTGACCCGCCAAGGGTCTTTCGCCGACGGGTTTTCGGGCGGATTAAAAACGCCGAGCGCGAGACAAATCCCCAGCAGGCGCTCCAGGCGCGCCTTCAACCCCGGTCTGCGCTTGGCGAGGCGCGACAGCATCGGTTTGCTGACCGTGCCGCTCTGGGTGATCTGCAAACCGCCCTCTTCGGTGAGCAGCCCCGTCACGTCGAAGAGCTCGAGCAGGCTCTGCGCGGGATGGCTCGCCGTGGGCGCGGCGTTTTTGAGCGACTCGCTGGTGAGCGGCTCGAGCTCGAGCTGCTGGGGCTCAGGCCGCGGCTCGTCCGGCAGCCTGGCCAGCACCCGGGAGTCGGCAAAGACGAGGTCGTCACCCGGGTCGCTGCTCTGCGCGTCGTAGTACGACCTCGTAAACCACGAGGCGCGGTTGTTGGTGGGTATCAGCAGCCCGTCGCGCAGCAAAACCCCCAGATAGCCCATGCCGGACGCCTTGCCGAGGTGATGCTTGTAGACGCTGCCGCCCCCCACCCGGTCGTTGGGCGCAAAGCCGCGCGAGGCCGCGTAAACGATCAGCGCCCAGCCGTCCGCCGCGCCGCCCTGGCGCTTCACTTCGCTCAGCAGCGCCCGCTCGAGCGGGCTCGAGTCGGCGATCATCGCGTCCAGCAGCGTGGGCTTGCCGAGCGCCTTGAGCACCGCCCTCTTGCTTTCGGCCACGCGAGTGGCGTCCGCGCTCGGGTAGTAGCGTTTCGCCACCAGCTTGAGCTGGTCGGCGTTCATGTGCCCCAGCACGGCGTCGAGTCCGACGGGTCCGGGCGCGCCTTGCTTCGCCTGCTGTGGCACCTGCTGTGGCGCCTGCTGTGGCGCAGCCTGCGCCAGCATCAACAACCTGAGCCCCGTCGCTTCATCTCGGCTCACGCTCAAGCCCAGCCTGCCGAGCCTCGCGACCAGGTCCGCCGGCGACAGCTCCTCCAGGTCGTCCAGTCCGGCCAACAGCGCGCCTATACCCATGTGGGCACAAGAGTCTTCAGGCCCGGCCACGGCTCAACCGACCTTCGGGGTATGCCCGGCCTTGAGGAGCGCCTTGACAAAGGCCTGGCTGTGCTGCGGCAGCACCACCGCTTCGGTGGGCGACAGGCGGGTCAGGATGAAGCCCCTCAGGCGCGCGTCCGCCTGTATGGCGGTGAGGTCGGCCGCGTCCGCCACCTCGACCAGTGTCAGACCCTCGTGCAAGACCACTTCCCCCGCCTCCGGGACGGGCTCGAGCGCGTCCGCCCGCGCGGGTTCCTTGCCAGGGGCTCTTTTTGGCCTGCGTTTGCTCCTTGCTGGCATAGCGAGTCCTTTCTCGGCTAGTCTCGCGGCTGGTTCGGCGTTTTGTTGCCTAGCCGCGGCTCCAACCAGTCCGCTTCATCCATGATCTTGTACTGGTAGCCCTGCTCGGTCAGAAAGAGCTGCCGGTGATGCGCGAAGTCCTCCTCCTTGGTCTCCCGCGTCACCAGGCTGTAGAAGCTGGCGCCGACGCCCTGAGCCTTGGGGCGAAGCAGCCGCCCGAGACGCTGCGCTTCCTCCTGGCGCGAGCCGAACGTCCCCGAGACCTGAATCATCACCTGCGCGTCCGGCAGGTCCAGGGCGAAGTTGCCCACCTTCGAGAGGACCAGCGTCCCCACGCGGCCCTCCCGAAAGGCGTCGAAGAGCCGCTCGCGCTCGGACTGCGCCGTCTCGCCGGTGATCAGCGGCGCGTCCAGGTCGCTGGCGATCAGCTCGAGCTGGTGCAGGTAGTGGCCGATCACCAGGCTCGGCTGCCCCTGGTGGCGCCCCAAGATCGTTTCGACCAGCTCACGCTTGCGCGGGTTCTCGGCGGCAATGCGGAACTTCATCCTCTCATCCGCCACCGCGTAGGCCAGCCGCTCGTCCTCCGGGAGGCGCAGGCGAATCTCGCAGCACTGCGCCGGGGCGATCCAGCCGCTCGCCTCGAGCTCTTTCCAGGGCACGTCATAGCGCTTGGGGCCGATCAGCGAGAACACGTCCCCCTCGCGCCCGTCCTCGCGGATCAAGGTGGCGGTCAAGCCGAGGCGACGGCGCGCCTGCACCTCGGCCGTGAGCCGGAAGATCGGCGCGGGCAAGAGGTGAACCTCGTCGTAGATGACGAGCCCCCAGTCCTGCTCGCGGAAGAGCGCCATGTGCGGGTAGACGGCGAGGCCGTCAGCTTGCGCGTCCTCCTGTTCCCCCTTCCCCCCCTTCTGGCGCTTGCGCGTCGTCAGCATCTGGTAGGTTAGCAGCGTCACCGCCGCCATCTTTTTGGAGCTAGGGCTGTACTCGGCGATGTCGCCTTCGCTGAGGGTCGTCTTGCTGAGCAGTTCGCGCCGCCACTGGCTGACGCTGGTGCGGTTGGTGGTCAACACCAGGGTGCGCTGCGCGACCATGGTCATGGCGACCAAGCCCACCACCGTCTTGCCGGCGCCCGGCGGCAAGACCACCACCCCCGAGCCGCCCTGCCGGCTTCCCGCCAGATAGAAGGCCTCCGCGGCCGCCCGTTGGTACGCCCTCACGCTCAAGTTATCGGAGAGCACGACGGCCAGGTCCAAACCGTCGCTGTAGCCCGCCAAGTCCTGGACCGGCCAGCCGACCTCGAGCAGCTCCTGCTTGACGAGCCCGCGGTGTAGGAGCGGCACGGCAAAGGCCCTCTCGCCGAGGCGCTCGCCCAGCAGGGGCGCGACCCGCCTGTGTTTGGAGAGCTCGAGCAGGAGCGCTTCGTCCCCCGGCCCCACCTCGAGCGCCAGCGCGGAACCCGCCTCCCGGAGGCGGATGCGCCCCCAGCGGCCCACCAGCTCCGCTATGTCCGTCACCACGTTGTCGGGTACCGGAAACTTGCTGAAACGCCTGAGCGCCTCGATCATCGCGCCGCTCTTCTGGCCGCTGCTGGCCGCGTTCCACAAGGACAGCGGCGTGAGCCGGTAGGTGTGCAGGTGTTCGGGGCTCTTCTCGAGTTCGGCAAAGGGCGAGATGGCGGCTCGAGCCTCTTCCGCGCGCGGGTTGAAGGTTTCCAAGTAGATCGAGCGGTCAGCCTGCACGATGAGCGGATTGGCGGCGTCCAACACCCCCATAGCTTAACAAGCCTGGCGCCGCCTTGTCCGCTATCGTCTGGTCATGAGTAGCTGGCTTGGGTGGTGTGCGCCTTCCGTGGTGACCGGAGCAGGAGGCTGGGCCGTCACGCCGCTCGCCTGGCGTTCCGTCCCGCCCTTGAGTGGAGGCCGGCCAATGCCTTACCATAGCCAGACGACCATAGCCAGACGACGCTTCACCCTTGGAGGCACCATGCGACAAGCACCGTTACGCTGGGGAATCTTAAGCACCGCCAACATCGGCCTCAAGGCCGTCATTCCGGCCCTCGTAAAGGCGACGAACTGTGAGGTCGTCGCCCTCGCCTCACGGGGTTTGGCGCGGGCGCAGGAGGCCGCCGCCGGCCTGGGCATTCCTACCGCCTACGGCTCCTACGGGGCGCTCCTCGAGGACGACCGCGTGGACGCCGTCTACAACCCGCTGCCCAACAGCCTGCACAAGCCCTGGACCTTGAGGGCGCTGGCGGCGGGCAAGCACGTGCTCTGCGAGAAACCGCTGGGCCTGGACGCCGCGGAGTGTCTCGAGCTGAAAGGGGCCGCCGAGCGCGCCGGCGTCACGCTGATGGAGGCCTTCATGTACCGCTTTCACCCACGCACCGAGAAGCTCTTTGAGCTGGTGCGCGGCGGCGCGGTCGGTGAGCTCAGGCTCATCCGCACCGCCTTCTCCTTTCGCCTCACCGACGAGGCCAACATCCGCCTCGACCCCGAGTTGGGCGGCGGCGCGCTCTACGACGTGGGCTGCTACTGCGTCAACGTCATCCGCAGCCTGAGCGGCGAGGAGCCGCTGCTGGCGCAGGCCCTCGCCCGCTGGACGGGCGGTGGTCTCGGCGAGGGCGTAGACGAGCAGCTCGTCGGCACGCTCTCTTTCCCGAGCGGCCTGCTGGCCCAGTTCGACTGCGCCCTCTCCCTGGAGCGCCGCGAGTTTTTGGAGGTCGTCGGCACGGACGGCAGGCTCGAGGTGGAGGGAACCTTCGTGGTGGGCCAGGAGGACGTGGTCATCGCCGAAAAGCACGGGGGCCGAGAGGACGTCGTTCACCCCACCCGCGGCGCCGACAAGTACCAGAAGATGGTCGAGCATTTCGCGGACTGCGTCTTGCGGGACAGACCCCTGCGCTACGGTGTGGACGACGCGGTCGCCAACATGCGGGCCATCGACGCGCTCTACCGCTCGGCCAAAAACAGAGGCCTGCCTCAAGCCCTTGCAGATGAGCGCTATAGTGAGCATGAACGCGAAAAAATGTGATAGTGTGAAGGCAATGTCATCTGCGAATCCGTATGGGGCTTTCATGCAGAGTTGCCTTTTCTAGTGCTAGGTAGTACTTCCTCCTGCTGTATACCCCCTGAACGGTTACAGTACATTATTACCTTCCATCACCCCCTCCAAACAATGGTGATAGCAACCGCTTGACCGCACGCGCAATCACGTTGTTTTGTCTCCCCGGCGTGACCGCTACTTGGCGTTGTCAAGATATACCTTTAAGCTGTAGGGATGACAACGCGGCAGAAGTACGCGAGCCAGGCGGACCCAAGGTTGCTCGAGGCCATGCGGGAAGCGGCCCGTGAAGAAGGCCGGCAGTTTCAGGCCCTGATGGAAGACGCCATGCGCGACTACCTCGAGCGCCGCAAGAACGCCACGCCCAGGGAGCGCGTGATGGCCCACTTTCGCGCCAGTGTGGAAAAGAACCGCCGCTTAGGTGAGCTTCTCGCCAAATAGTGCGGGAGTTCCTCACCCTCCAGGAAGTGCTAGCGATCCACGAAGGGTTGATCTTGACCTTTGGTGGACCCGAGGGCGTCAGGGACATGGGTGCGCTAGAAGCCGCCTTGATGCGTCCCCAACTCGGTTATTACGACGGGCTGCTCGACGAGGCAGCGGCGCTCATGGAGAGTTTGGCGAACAACCACCCGTTCGTCGATGGCAACAAGCGCGTGGCGTTCTTCGTTACCGATACCTTCTTGCGGCTCAACGGCTCTTACATCGACGTGGATCCCGACGAGGCTTACACCTACTTCATGGGCCTGTTCGAGCGGGGCGCGTTTCGTTTTGACGAGATTAGGGAATGGCTCGAGCAGGTAAGCGGGGCCCTTGACCCATAGGCGCTGTCCAAATGCTCACCGAGAAGGAGCGTCAGGTTGTCGTTATCGGCCCTTAAGTTGAACCTGCCTAGCGGGGTTCCACGGCGATGAGCGTGTCGTCGAGCCGGGCGCAGGTGTAGGAGCGCTCGCCGCGGAGCAGGGCGGCCAAGTCGAGCCGCTCGTGGTAGGTGCGGCTGCGGCTCGTCAGGTAGCTCTCGACGCGGCCGGGGGCGAAGCGCTCCCTTAGAGCGCTCACCAGGCGCTCCGGCTCGAGCGTGCGCCTGGAAAAGACGTTCAGGCTGAGCGAGTGCTTGTTCACGAAGCTGTGCAGGCTGAGGTGCGACTCGCCGAAGACCAGCAGGCTCGACAGGCCGTCTTCCTCCTCGAGCGTGTGCTCGCGCAGGGGCACGCCCTCGAGGGTGGCGGCAAGGTTCTCGAGCGCCTCCGTCAACCGCGCCCTGTCGCCGAGCGCCCCGGCCTCCGCGCCGAAGCCGTCGATAATCAGGTGAGAGCCGTAGCCCAGGATGTCTAGGGTGGTGTCGCGGCTGGTCATCGCCTCGGAGTCTATCATGCCGGCTTCAGCCTGAGTGTCCTAGCGGCGCTTGCGGGCTCGCCCCAGGAGCAAGCCGTCCTTGTAGAGGTGCGAGGCGAAACCCAGCAGGAAAAAGCCCGCCGCTGCCGAGGCGACGACCAGGCTGAGGCCGGAGTCGGCCGTCATAGCCCAGAGGGGCAGCGCGACCAGGCCCGCCAGGGCGAGGGCCATCGCCGCGCCCGCCGGCCAGCGGTGGGTCAGGCCGCGGTGGGGCGGCAGAAAGAAGGCCAGGAGCGCCACCGCCAAGGCGCCGGCGAGCCCGGCCAAGGCGAGCGTGGCGAGCGGCGGAGCCGGGCCGCCGAGCGACACCTCTGCGAGCGCCACCTCTTTTAGTGCCGCCGCGATCATCCCCTGGGCGGTGGGTTGCCCGAGGAGCCAGAGGGCCAGGAGCGTCGCCCCCACGAAGAGTATCAGGCGCAGCCTGCGGTGGGGGATGCTCGAGGAGAGGTCGATATCGGGAAAGCCCGCGCCCAAGAGCGTCGCGGGCAGGCCCACGGCCACCGCCAGGAGCAGGGCGCCCTCGCCCAGGCCCAGGCCGTCCCCAAAGGCGTAGAGCGCCAGCGAAAGGGCGAGCCACCAGCCGAGGCCGGTGCTCTTGTGGTCCTGATAGTTCGCCACTTAGAGGCAGGATTCGGGGGTCGGGGTTTTCCCCTAACCCCTATCCTTTCACTCCGCCCGCCTGGTGCTGGCCGGTCAGGGCGCTCTGGAAGGAGTAGAAGATGGCCAGGATCGGCAGGCTGCCCAACACCGCGCTGGCGGCCAAGGTGCCCCACTGGGTATTGAAGGCGCCGGTGGTAAAGCTTCTCAGGCCGATACCGACCGTCCAGCGCTCGCTGCCGGTCAGGAGGATGTTGGCCAGGATGAACTCGCTGTAGGTGCCGATGAACTGCAACAGGAAGATAAAGAGCAGCATGGGCACGCTGACTGGCAAGATGATCCGCCAAAACGCGCCCCAGCGCGTGGCGCCGTCGACCATCGCGGCCTCCTCGAGCGCCGGGCTGATCGACTGCAGGTAGCCCTTGAAGATCCACGATGAAAAGGCGATCGCCCCGCCCGAGTAGGCCAGGATGAGCCCGGTATAGGTGTTCAAAAGCCCCAGGAAGCTCATCAGGTAAAAGATCGCCACCAAGGCCATGAAGCCCGGGAACATCTGCACGAAGATGAAGATGAGCAGCGTCTGGTAGCGGCCCTCGAACTTCATGCGGGCAAAGGCGTAGCCGGCCGTAGTCGAGATGAGCACGGCGAAGACCCCGGTCATGCCCGAGACCAGCAGGGTGTTGCGGACGTAGAGCACGATCATGCTCTGGTTGCTCGAGCGAATCCGCTGCCCCGCCTCGTTGACGGTGTAGAACTGGTCGGGGGTGATGCTGACGACGAGCGCGGCGGCCGAGGCGAAGAGCGTCCAGCCCGACAGCGCGCGAAAGCCGTCGAGGCGCGCGGGGTTGGCCGCCCAGCGCCCCATCACGGCCAGGGCGATGAGGCTGAGGATCGCCAGCGCGAAGAGCCCGATCAGCGCGAGCTGGTAGGGGTGGAGGTTGGTCTCGCCCAGGACCCGCTGGTAGTGGACGGTGGAGAAGTTGGAGGGGTCGGGCAAGACGCCCGAGCGAAAGAGGATGTTGCCCTCCCTGGGCGGCACCGTGGCGAGGTTGTTGGAGCGGTTGAAGGAAGCCGCCAAGAGATAGATGACCGGGTACATGGTGAGCAGAATCACCACCCAGATGACCATGTGCGTGGCTGCGGTGAGCGCGTACTGGACCGCCTTGCCCGGGCGCGTGGCGCGGCCGTAGAGGTAGCTCGCCAGCGCGATGCCGCCGGTAATCAAGACGAAAAACAGCAAGAACCAGGCCCAGCCGTAGGGGATGATCAGGAAGCGGTCGCGGTTGACCTGGGCGCTCGCCTGCGGCAGGACGGCCAAAAAGGCGAGGGCGACGAGCAGCAGGCGCGGCTTGAGCAGTCGGAGTAGGGCGTTCACGTGTTGTCCTCCTCTTTGAGCGCGCCGGTCACGCGGAAGTTCACCAGGCTGACGGCCAGGGTGATGATGAAGATCAGGATCGAGATGGCCGAGCCGAGGCCGTAGGCGAAGCCGCCCTGCGACCTGAAGGCCTCGTTGTAGGCCCAGGAGATCAAGATGTCGGTCGACCGCGCGGTCGAGGTGCCGCCCTCGTAGGCGGGACCGCCGTCCGTCAACAGGAAGATCACGTTGAAGTTGTTGAAGTTGAAGGCGAAACCCGTCAGGGTGATCGGCACCAGCGCGGTGCGCAGCAGCGGCGCGGTCACCCCCCAAAAGGCCTGCCAGGGGCTGGCGCCGTCGATCTTGGAGGCCTCGTAGAGCTCGCGCGGAATCGCCGAGAGCGCGCCCAAGGTCGCCGTCATCATGAAGGGCAGGCCCAGCCACAAGTTGACCAAGAGGACCGCGGCCTTGGCCGACAAGGGGTCGCCCAGCCAGTCGGGCGTGGGCAAGTCGAGCAAGGCCAAGAGGCGGTTGATGGCGCCGAAGTTGGCGTTCAAAAAGCCGCGCCAGACCTGAATGGTGATCACCGCGGGCAGCGCCCAGGGGATGATCAGCAGGGTGCGGTAGAGGTTACGAAAGCGCAGCTCGGGATTGTTGAGCAAGACCGCCAGAAAGACCCCGATCGTGGTGTTGATGAGGATCGTCAGGACGGCGAAGGTGATGTTCCAGGTAAAGACCGGCCAGAGCGCGCGGTTGGCCTGGCTCAAGATGGCCCGGAAGTTGCTCCAGCCGATCAACGAGAAGTCGTTGTAGCGCGTGAGGGCCTCGTACTGCAAACCCTCGGGCAGGGGCTCGTTGAGCGTGAGGAGGTTGCCCTCGGTGCTCACGATGACGCGCTCGAGGCCGGCGCGGTCGAGCTCTAAGACGATGCCCGAGAGGTCGGCCGCGCCCGGCGGCTCGCGGCCCAGGGTGAGCACGTTGCCGTCTCTCGCCACGACTGGAAACTGCGCGCGGATGCCCAGGTCGACGAGCCGCAGCCTGACCGCGGTCACCGCCCGGTCCGGCGGCGGCGCGGTCTCGAGCACGAGCTGCGTGCCCTCCAAGCGGAGGCCTTGGGCCGTTATGGTGCCCGAGGCGTAGACGCGCGCGCGCACGTCGGTGCAGCCGCGAAAGAGCGCCTCGCAGTTGAGGCCGCGAATGTTGTCGACGGTGACCAGGGTCTCCTGGGCGCTGGTGATGGCGGTCTCGGTGGTCGGGTTGAGCTGGTTGTTGCGGATGCCGGCGTAGTCGGTAAAAGCGAGATAAACGGTGAGGCCGACCGGCATGAGCGTAAAGGTCATCAAAAAGAGAATGGCGGGCAGGAGATAGTACCAGGGCATGATCCACTGGTAGCGGCGAGCGATGACGAGGAGAATCGCGACGAGCGCCACCACGAAAAAGATCAGGCCGATATAGGCCGGCGCCGCGGGCGTGACCGCGCGCACCGCGAGAACGCCCAAGACCCCAGCAAAGGCGCTAAGCAAGATGGCTAGGAGCAACAGGCCAATAGACGTCCAGAACCTGGCCTGGCGCGTTCTCGGTGTTTGCGGCAAAAAGTCGCTGGGAGAACGTGATATGTCCACTTACACCATCTCCTTTAAGCGCTCCTTTAAGCGTCCGCTGCCGGCTGGCGGCGCCTGCCGCTCAGG
>JALZLY010000020.1 GCA_030858465.1 Deinococcota bacterium | reverse complement strand
TTCCCCAAGCCGCCACCATCACCGTGGTTCGTGACCAGCTCAACACCCACGGCCCTGATGCTCTTTATGAAGCCTTTGCTCCGCAGGAAGCAGCACGTATCCTGAACCGAATAGAGTTCCACTACACGCCCAAGCACGGCTCCTGGCTCAACATGGCTGAAATCGAACTCTCGGTGCTCTCGCGTCAGTGTCTCAACAGGCGTATTCCCGACAAGCACATGCTGGAACAAGAAGTCGGCGCTTGGGAAGTTGAGCGCAATGCCTCTCAGGCTACCGTTGACTGGCGCTTCACCACAGACGACGCTCGTATCAAGCTAAAGCGCCTCTATCCGTCAATTCATGCTTGACAGACCACTAGGAGCATGGGGATGTACTTGCGGTGGTTGCAGTTGCCCATCTTGATGGTGAGGTTCTTGTTCATCGCCTGGCCGATGGGGAAGTTCTGCATCGTCGGCGGGTAGACGCCGATGATCGAGAGGGTGCCCGCCTTGGCGACGGCCTGCACCGCCCACTCGAGCGCCTGCGAGGGCGCGTTGCCCGGCCTCCACAGCTCACCCTGAGGGTTCCTCTCAGGGGCGACCCTCTCGAGCTGCTCTTCGTACTGCGCCTCTTTCTCCCTCGCCTCCGCCGCGGCGGGGCCGTGCTCGGCGTGCTCGGTGTCTACCCCGACCGCATCGATGACTCTATCGACGCCGATGCCGCCGGTGAGGCGGCGGATGGTCTCGACCGGGTCCTCCTCCTCGAAGTTGACGACCTCGGCGCCCAAGGCTCTGGCCATGTCGAGCCTCGAGGAGACCCGGTCCACGGCGAGGACGCGCCCCGCGCCCAGGAGCTTGGCGCTCAGAATCACAAAGAGCCCGACCGGGCCGCAACCGAAGACCGCGACGGTGTCGCCGGCTTCGATCTCGGCGAGTTCCGCGCCGAAGTAACCCGTCGGGAAGATGTCCGAGAGGAGAATGGCCTGCTCGTCGGCGACGTTGTCGGGAATCTTGACAAGGCCGACGTTGGCGTAGGGGACGCGCGCCCTTTCGGCTTGCAGGCCGTCAAAGGGTCCGGTCGGCTCGGGGCCACCAAAGAACGCCGTGCCGGCCAGCTTGCCGTTGGGGTTGGCGTTGTCGCACTGGGCGTAGTAACCGGCGCGGCAGTACGAGCAGGAGCCGCAGCCGATGGTCGAGGGGATCACCACCCGGTCGCCGACTTGAAGGTTGCGCACGTCCGCGCCGAGTTCTTCGACGATGCCGACGCCCTCGTGGCCCAAGATGGTGCCGGGCTTCATGCCTGTAAAGGTGCCGCGGATCATGTGCAGGTCGGTGCCGCAGATGGCGCTGGCGGTAAGGCGCACAATCGCGTCGGTCGGTTCTTTAAGCTTGGGCTCGGGCGCGTCCTCGAGGCGGATGTCGCCGACGCCGTGAAAAACCACTGCTTCATAGCTTTGGAGGTAATTGTGGAGAAGGCCGCCCTGAAGAGGCGGCCTTCTCACGATCTACTGAATTTGGTTTGCCCACTCGAGGATGGCCTGGTTGGCCTCCTCGGCCGCCTCGAGGATGGCGCCATGACCCGCGCCGGGGATGATGACGAGTTGCGAGCCCTCGATGTCCTCGTTCATCTCCTGGTGGATTTCAAAGGGAGTAAGCGTGTCCTCCAAGCCGACGATAATCAAAGTCGGCACGGTGATCTGCCCGAGCAACTCCGTGTAGTCCGGCCGCTCCGCGAGCGCGTTGCCCCCGCCGACCGCGCCTTCTACTGAGGCTTGCTGGACCAAGCTGGTGAGGTGCTCGGCGAGTTCGGGCCTGTTCATGCGGGCGTCACCGGAGAGCATATCCGGCAGCAGAACGTCGACGAGCGTGCCGACACCCATCTCCTGAGCCTGTTCGGCCGCGCCGCGCCACAGCCCCGCCTCGGCGGGCGGCGCTTCAAGGTGGACGGTGTCGATAAGGATGAGCCCGCTAAAACGCTCGGGCGCCCGACGGTACATTTCAAAGGCAGTGATGCCGCCCATCGACATGCCTCCCACGATGGCCTGCTCGAGGCCAAGCGCATCCATCACCGCGAGCACATCCTGGGCATAAACCTCGATCGAGGCCTCCTCACTCGG
The DNA here is from genome assembly GCA_030858465.1 of Deinococcota bacterium. NCBI lineage: Bacteria > Thermotogati > Deinococcota > Deinococcota bacterium. Next base: position 198 of record JALZLY010000020.1, on the reverse strand, counting down.
CGCGACGCTCATGCCGAAGCCGCGCAGGTCGACGGTGATGACCCGGTACCCCTCCGCGAGCGGGCCTACGTTGTCTCTAAAGAGTCCGCTGTTGAGCGGGTAGCCGTGGATGAGGAGCATTGGCTCGCCCTCGCCTTGCACGTCGTAGTAGATCTGGGCGCCACCCACCTCGACAAAGCCTTCCTCAGCCATGCCTTC
>JALZLY010000019.1 GCA_030858465.1 Deinococcota bacterium | reverse complement strand
GGCTAGAGGCAACCTCTGAACCGGTGTCTCCTCCCAGCGCCGTCTATAAAAAACCCTACAGTTCTCCCCTGCTGTGTTTGATATCACATACATCAGGTAGATTAAAAACCTTACTTGCATACAACATATTGTAGGTGGTAGACTCCTTGAACCGGAAAGCCCGAGGAGGTTCAAGGTGACAAAACCAGTAGTTTCCAACGGGGTGAGGGTGTTCGACGAGCACGCGCTCGCCATCGCCAAGCGCCAATACTTCCAGCCGGGAGACGAAGACGTCTTCGGCATGTTCCGCCGCGTCGCCAATTGGGTAGCCAGCCCCGAGACGGACGAGAGCAGGGACCACTACGCCGAGCGTTTTTTCGCGCTCATGGCCGACAAGAAGTTCTGCCCCGGCGGGCGGGTGCTGGCGGGCGCGGCGACGAGCCACGGCAACGTGCTGAACTGCTTCGTGCAGGGTGCCAAGGAGTCCCACCCCGACTCGATGGACGGCATCATGGAGGTCGCCCGCAAGCTGGCCCTGGTGACCAAGGTGGGCGGCGGCAACGGCGTCTACCTGGGCGTCATGCGCGAGCTCGGCGCGCCCATCAAGGGCTCGGGCGGCACCGCCTCGGGGCCGGTCAGCTTCCTCCGGCAGATCTACGCGCCGATCCTCAGGGTCGTGAGGCAGGGCGGGACGAGACGTGGCGCTGGGATGGCGACCTTGGACATCGACCACCCCGACGTGCTCGACTTCATCACCGCCAAGGACCACGACCGCGAGGAAGCCGAAGGCAGGATCGAGACCTTCAACATCAGCGTCTTGGCGACCGACAAGTTCATGCAGGCCGTGAAAAACGACGAGCCCTGGTACTTCACCAGCCGCTACCGGGGCGGCCTGGTGCCACCCTCGGAAGTACCCGGCAAGTACGTTTATGCAGGTCACGAGGACTTGGGCGGCAAGGTCATCGCGCTGACGCCCGACGGCGGCGTGAGGGCCCGCTGGCTCCTAGACCAAATAGCCGAGCACGCCTGGGCGACGGGCGAGCCGGGGCTCATCTTCATCGACCGCATCAACGCCCACAACGCGGTCTTGGAGGGCCTGGGCGAGATCAAGGCGACGAACCCGTGTGTCACTGCCGATACCTGGGTGAATACGCACCTTGGAGCGCGGCAGGTGCGCGATCTTGTCGGGCGGCGGTTTTGTGCAGTGGTCGACGGCAAACGTTATGGGCTCGAGTCCGAGGGATTCTGGTCAACAGGGATCAAGCCCGTGTTCAGGCTGACGACGAAACGTGGTTTCGAGCTTCGGCTCACCGGCAACCACAAACTCAAAAAGGTCGTCCGGCAAACGCGCCACGTCCAGGAGACCACTTGGAAAGAAGTCGATGATTTGTGCGTCGGCGACAGCATCGCGCTCTCCAAGCATCGCGGGGTCGCTCCCTGGCCCGGCAAAGGTACCTTCGCGGAGGGCTGGCTGTTGGGTGCGTTGATAGGAGACGGCACCTTTGCGGTCGATAAGGCAGAGACTCGAGCCTGTCTCGACTTTTGGGGAGAGGGCAAAGAGCGCCTCGAGGCCCTGGCGACGAACGCAGCGCAAAACCTCTTCGGAGAGCAGACGTCTTTGTGGATCACGCGTAAGGACGACAAGGTTCGCATCGCCTCGAGCGACCTCGCTAAGCTGGCCGCGGACTACGGCATCGTCCACGGCCACAAGACGGTGACCGACAAGATCGAGGAGGCCAGCTTCGACTTCTATCAAGGCTTCCTGTGCGCGCTGTTTGATACCGACGGCTCCGTACAAGGCAATCAGGAAAAGGGTCTCTCGGTCCGTCTGGCCCAATCGGACAAGCTGCTTCTTAAGCGTGTGCAGCGTATGCTGGCACGCCTCGGCATTATGACCACCCTATATACGGAGCGTCGCCCGGAAGGGTACCGCAGCCTACCCGATGGTCAGGGAGGGAGTCGTGACTACTACTGCCGCGCCGACCATGAGCTCGTTATCGCCAAGGACAACCTTCTGGTCTTTCAGGAGTTTGTCAATTTCGAGGAGCTCGGCAAGCAGCAGCGTCTTGCCCAGTCTCTCGAGCTTTACCGGCGCACCCTGAACCGAGAACGCTTTGCGGATGAAATCGTGTTGCTGGAGCCCGACGGCGAGGAAGAGGTGTTTGACGTCAGCGTCGAGTGCGTCCACGAATTTGATGGCAACGGTGTCGCCGCCCATAATTGTGGTGAGATCCCATTATTACCCGGCGAACCCTGCGACCTGGGCGCCATCAACCTGGCCGAGTACGTGAGCAGCCGGGGCGTGGGCACAGAAGGCTTTGACTGGGCGACGTTTCGCGAAGACATCACCACCTGCACGAGGTTCTTGGACAACGTCCTCGAGGTCAACCAGTTCGCCCTAGACGACAACCGCGAGATGAGCCAGCGCCTGCGCCGCCTGGGCCTGGGCGTGATGGGCTTGGCCGACGCGCTCATCAAGATGGGTTTGGCCTACGACTCAGAGGAGGGCCGTGAGGCGGTGTACGCCATGATCGCCGTCCTGCGCGACGGGGCGCTCGAGGCCTCTAGGGCGCTCGCCCTAGAGCGCGGCGTCTTTCCCGACTTCGGCAAGAGCTCGCTTTCCGAGCCGCGGCGCAACGTGGCGCTCCTGACCGTGGCCCCGACCGGCACCACCAGCATGCTGATGGGGGTTTCGAGCGGCATCGAGCCCGTCTTCGCGCCGTTTATCTACCGCAAGATCGGCGACGAGTACAAGGCGCTCATCCACCCGCTGTTTAGGGAGCTCCTGGACGAGCACCCGCCCTACCCCGACTTCAAGAAGGGTGACGGCTGGGACTGGGAGCGGGTCGTGAACGCTGTCCAGGCCAACCACGGCAGCGTCCAGGGTCTCGACTTCGTGCCGCAGGCGGTCAAGGACGTGCTGGTCTGCGCCCACGACGTCGTTGCGAACGAGCACGTCAGGATGCAGGCCACCGTCCAGACCACCTTTGACGAGGGCGGGGCCATGATCGGCAACTCGATCTCGAAGACGATCAACATGCCCAACGAGGCCACCGTCAACCACGTCCACGAGGCTTACAGCCTGGCCTTCGAGCTCGGCTGCAAGGGCGTCACCGTCTACCGCGACGGCTCGAGGGACTTTCAGGTGCTGTCGACCAGCACCAAGACCGGCAAGCGCAAGGAAGCAGAGGCCGCGCCCGCGCGTCTGCCCGGCGAGCCCCTCTTCGAGCGCCCCGGCCGCCTCAGCGGCTTCACCGACAACGTCAAGCTCACCCTGCCCAGCGGCGAACGCCGCAGCTTTTACATCACCGTCAACAAGCAAGAGGACGTGCCCACCGAGGTCTTCATCAACGCGGGCAAGGCCGGCGACGAGTCCAACGCCGACTCCGAGGCCCTCGGCCGCATGGTCTCGATCGCCCTTCAGTACGGCGTCCCCGCCGAGGCCGTGGTCAAGACGCTGCGCGGCATCAACGGCGGCATGTACGGCTCCTACGGGGGCCGCATGGTCGCCTCCAAGGCCGACCTGATCGCCATCGCCCTCGAGACCGCCGGCGTCGAGAACGTCCTCGCCAAGGGCGCAAACTGCCCCGAAGGTTGCGGCGGCGTACTCGTTCCGGAGGAGGGCTGTCTCAAGTGTTACACCTGCGGCTACAGCAAGTGCGGGTGATGAGCCCGTGCTGAACTGACTGCGACGGATGCAACGGGACAGGTAACTTCCCGATGCATCCGTCCCTTGCTTGTATCACCTCGCCAGCCGCGCAAACGGCTCAGCAGCGACAGCAATGCGGATTACCTGTCCCCTAGCCCTAACCTGCGCTAAAGAGCCATGAGGAAGTCTCCAGCCCGTCCGGGTCGCAAGAATGGCCACGTAGGCCTCGAGCCGTGCTATGAATGAGGCTATACTGAAGGTATGAACCCGTCCGAACTCACCGCACTGTTCGAGAGGCTTCCCCAGGAACTCCAACAGGAGGTGCTCGACTTCACAGCTTACCTTTTGGAAAAGAAGGCGCCTCGCTACCACCAAGGCGAGCGTGTCGCGGGGCTACACGAGGGCCAGGGGTGGATGAGCGACGACTTCGACACGCCTTTACCAGACGCCTTTTGGTTGGGCCGCGAGGCGTGACCTATCTGCTCGACACGCACACCTTCATCTGGTGGGACACCGCGCCGCAAAAGCTTTCGGATAGGATAAGGA
>JALZLY010000018.1 GCA_030858465.1 Deinococcota bacterium | reverse complement strand
CCTGTGCTATGCGGGTTCAAAAGCGCTCTTCTTCACACCCAATTGAACCCTGCCTCCCAAGAAACTCGGAATTCCAGGCGCGCCCGCTAGCACCGGCCTCTTTGAAACGCATCACTCCGAGGAGTCTCAGTAGTTCACGATTTCATACCGCCACTTCAAATATGAAGTGCAGACAGCCTCTCATCTCTTCCGCGGACCGCAGGTTGACGAGCGCTAAGAGCCGCCGCAACTGTTCACCCACGGCGTAGCGTTGCCGGTAAACCACGATGATCCCCGCATGACTCCGGCTTTGGGCCAAAACCTCCGCGTGAAGCCGGCAAAAGTGCCCCACATTGAAGGTGTAGAGCACGCGTCCTCGCTCGGCTGCGTACTCGAGTTGCGCCACGTCGTCCTGTCCCGTCATGCCTTCGTCGAGCACCGTCGTTACGTCTACGCCACGTGCTCGCAGCCCCGTCACGAGCGCTCGAGCCATGGCGTCTTCGTCCACATACAGCCGAAGCCACATCAGCTCGGTTTCGGAGTCTGCCGGTACTGCTGCTCGAGCCGCTCCGCTTCAGCCTTTTCAGCGGCCAGATCGGCTTCTGTGTCCTCTTTGTTGGCGTGATAGTACGCCAGCGCCGCATAGACTTGCGCCAGCGTCACATGGGGATACTGATCCGCAACCTCTTCAGGACTGTAGCCCTGTTTGTAGCAGACGACGATTTGATTGACCGTGATGCGCGTGCCGTCAATCCGCAAGCGCCCACCGCATACGCCTGGCGAGCTGACCAGCAAGGTACCGATAGCCGTGCTCATCGACATAAGCCTATCATGTTGCCCTGGATTATAGCGGATTTCGCAGGGTTCTTCATCGCACTCTCCATTACGAACCGTCTAGGGAAGGAAAGTGCGCCACATTGATTGTCGGCGGGAGGCGTGACGCGGGCGTGATATGGCTGGGAAAGACGTTCCAGACGCTGTAGCTGTAGGGTTATGTCTTGCCCTACAGCAGCCCTCGCCGCTCGGAAAGGGCTTTCAGGTAGGCCTGGAAGGACTCGAGGCTGGCGAACTCGAGCTGCTCTCTCGTCCTGACGTTTTGCACCAGCAGCCTGACGCCGAATTTACCGGCGCACACGCGCACGATGAGGGCCGAGACGGTCGGGGAGGTCTGCATGAAGTCATGCTAGGAGCGGCGCGTGACACGAGCGTGATATGGGAAACCCGGGTGTTTCAGAGGGCTTGCTCGAGCTCTCGCCTGAGCTCGTCGGCAAGCACGCCGTCCAGCAGGGGTTGAAGGTACGGTTTCACGGACGCTTTCTGTCCGCTGCTACCGCGCTGAAGCGCAAGGATGACGACGCCGGCTCGAGCAAACGCGACCTCGACCGTCGGCAGGCGGTGGATAGCTTCGCCCAAGGCGTGTGAGGCTTCAAGCTCGCGGTCGGTATCATAGAAATTGCGTGCCAGCCGGGTCAAGGCGAGGATGCCCAGGAGGGGGTTCTCGCTCTGGTGCGCCAGCTGCTCGTCGAGCAGGGTCGCCTCGTTGCTCCGGCCCAGCGAGGCGTAAGCGAGCGCCAGGCTGTGGCGCAGATAGTCGCTGCCCTGATACCGACCCAGTTGCAAGGCCGCCTCCGCGGCGGCCAGCCCTTCTTCCGCGCGCCTGAGCCGGCGCAGACAGTGCAAGAGATTCGAGGCGGCGTCCACCTGGTAATAATGCGAGCCGATGGCCTGGGCGATGGTGAGCGACTCGCGGTGGAGGGGGAGCGCGTCGTCAAAGCGCCCGAGGCTGTCGTAGGCCGCCCCGATGCTGGTGAGCAGCCCGGCTAAATCCCTGCCCGGCGGTTCCTGACGCAGGCGCGCCACCGCCGGCTCGAGGATCGCGCAGGATGCTTCATATCGACCGCTGCGGAAGGCGATATTCGAGCGGAGCTTGGCGAGGTCCAGCTCGAGCGACGCGTCACCTAAGCCGGTGACGATAGCCGCGGCTTCGGCGGCAGCAGCAGCGGCATCTTCCAGCTTGGTAAAGTTCAAATGGAGCCAAGCCTGTTCGAGCAGCGCTCCAGCCCTGGTACGGGGTTGCAGCGCCTCCTTTAGGACCTCGTCCAGAAGAGTTTGTGACTCGGCGTAGCGTCCTGCCTCACGGTAGGACCCCGCCAAGCGAACCTGGATGTCGTTGCGCTCTTTGGCGCCCCTGACGTAGCTGACGGCGCGCTCGAGCTCGAGCCAGGTCTCCAGACCGGAACCGCCGCTCACGCTCAGGCCGCTCAGCAGTTCGCCGCCGTAGTGCGCCACCGCCGCCGCCCAGTCGCCGCGACCCAGCGCCTGGCGAAAGGCGCTGAAATCGCTGTGGACGGGCCAGCGGAGGGCCTTAGCCCCGACCTCGAGCTCGCCCGCAAAGGGATACGCTCTGGCGCGCTTGATCAACTGGCGCAGGTTGACCCGCGCCTTCCTCTCCTCGACATCGGGCCAGAAGAGGAAGCCGAGCTTCTCCCGCTCCACCCAGGCTTCGGCACAAATCAGGTAAGCCAGGAGCCAGAAGGGCTTCTCTTGCGGGGCATCCTGCCAGGCGCCGTCAAGCAAAACCCGCGGGCGGCCCAGGAGTTTCATGCTCACCGTCATGTGTGCCCATTATATATAGGATATAGGCATATAGGCGGCGGTCAAGTTTGGGGAAGCGCATGCCAAAAGGCACCCCGCACTGTGGGCGCGGGGTCGCTAGTGTTCAGCGGCTCAGTCAAGCCAGGGGTGACACCTTGACGAAGCTCGTGCTGACCCTGGGCGTGATAGCGACCGCAGTCCAACTCGGTGGCCGTTTCGTCCGGCAGTCCATCTCCGCCGTCCGGGCAGGCGATAGACGAACCCGTGATTCTGGGCATCGTGTCTGGGCATCGTATCTGGGCATCGTATCGGTGCCGACCCTTCCGATCTCCTTGGTCCACGTGCTCATGCTGGGGGTCGCAACCGTCCTCTCCGTGTACAAACCGTGGGGCAAGACGTGGTTCGGTCGGCGCAAGGTGGTTCGGTCGGCGCAAGGGAGGTGCGACGAAGGCACGAGAAGCTCGGTCATTCGCAAAAAAATCCCCCTTGAACGAGGATTAATTTGGGGCCAGCCTCGAGGGCGTCACCTTTCTCGATCCGCTGGGGGCCCCTTTTGACCTTGCCGGTTTGTAGGAGGCCACAGCAGGCGCGTAACGGCAAGGACTCGAGCTTGGCGCCGCCGGCGTGCGCGGCGGCTTGTCCAGCCGCGCCGCGTCAAGCGAAGGATCGCCAAAGTGAAGCGGCTCCGGATGCACCGGGGCGCCTTAGATGCTACAGTGCGGTTACTGGTGCGGTTAGTGGTCTGGTGAAGCGCGAGCGGCTAGAGTCGCAGCGTCCTGTAGAGAGTGAGGTAATACGCCGATGCACGAATATCCCAGCCTGGTCTGGCACCTCAAGAACACCCAGCTCTTTGGCGACCTCTCCGAGGCCGAGCTCGAGCAGCTCTCACGTATCACCCCCTACAAGCGCTTCTCGGCGGGCGACATCATCTATCACATGGAGGACCCGGCCGACGCGCTCTACTTCGTCCGCGAGGGCATGGTCAAGATCTCCATGTACTTTCCCAACGGCAAGGAGATGATCTTGGCGCTCTTGGGCCAGTACGACATCTTCGGCGAGCTCCTCCTCTTGCCCTCCGAGCGCCGCCCCAACCAGGCCGAGGCCGTCAGCGACACCACCCTCATCGTCCTGCCTGAAGCCGACTTCGAGCGGCTCCTCAGCCAGTACCCGGCGATCGCCATGAAGTTCATCAAGGTGATGAGCACCAAGCTCTGGCAGGCGCAGGCGATCTTTGCCGAAACCGGCGCCTTTGACGCGCCGGGCCGGCTCGCCAACCTGCTCTTGAGACTCGCCGGCGACTTTGGCGCTCCTGGCGAGCGCGGCACCGTCATCGAGCTCACCCTCACCCAGCAGGACCTCGCCAAGATGATCGGCGCCACCCGCGAGACCGTCAGCCACTGTCTCGCCCGCCTGCTCGAGTACGGCGCGGTACGCCGCCGCCGCACGCCCATCACCGTCAACGTGGACAAGCTGAGGCAGTTTTTGGACGAGGCCGAGGCCGGCGAGTAGCTTAGCCGGGAATATCCCCAAAGAGCTTCAGGACGCGCCTGGTTATCGCGGACCCTTCCTCGCTGCTGTTCCGCCTCCGGCGACGTGCTAGCCTGGGCTATGGAAGACAGCTATCTGGTCAAGACCGACTACGGTGAGGTGCTGGTGCGGGTCAACAAGGAGAGCAAGAACGCGCTCGACAACGACCTCTTGAGTTTCGAGAAGCCCACGCCGGAGAACACCCGGGGCGTGCCCTTCGAGGTGCCGCTCAGGGCCTTTGGCGCCAAGATGCTCGAGATCATCGAGGCTATCGGCGTCGGCGACATGGGCGCCTCGCCCCAGATGGTTCGGATGATGATCCAGGAAAAGGCGACGAGCGACTTAAACCGCATCGAGCGCTGGGCCAAGGAGAACGGGTGAGAGGGAGCCCGTGAAGCTCACCCTCGACCGCTTCGAGGACGGCGGCTGGGCCGTGCTCGAGCTGGAGACGGGCCAGCCCCTCGACCTGCCGGCCCGGTTCCTGCCCGAGGAGGCCGAGGCGGGCGACGTGATCCGTCTCGAGGTCGCCTCCGGCGAAGGGCTGAGCGTGCTCGTCTTGAGCCTCGACCGCGACAGCGGCCGCGCGCAGAGGGACGAGGCGGCCAGGCGCCTGGCGCGGCTGCGCGGCAAAGACCCCGGGGGAGACCTCGAGCTGTGAGCCCTGAGCTGTGAGCCAACCTTGACGGGGCGAGCCGCGAACGTGCGCCGTTCCCTGCCGCTGGCGCTGACCGTCCTCTTGCTGGTGCTCTTCGGGCTGCTGCTGCAGCGCGCGCTCTCGCCCGCGCCCGGCCCGGTCCCGAGTGGGCCGCCGCCGGAAATGCCCCTGCAGATCGTCTTTCTCGATGTGGGCCAGGGCGACGCCGCCCTCATCCGCTCGCCCGAGGGCGGTCTGGTGCTCATCGACGGCGGGCGGAGCGGCAGCCTGGTCAGCGACTATCTGCAGGAGCTCGGCGTGACGCGCTTAGACCTGGTGATCGCCAGCCACGCCGACTTGGATCACATCGGCGGGCTGGCCGAGGCCGTGCGCGCGTTTGCGCCGCGCTACTACCTGGACAACGGTGTTCCCCACAGCACCCAGGCTTACGCCCGGCTCTTGGAGGCGGTCGAGGAGGCGGACGCGACCTACCTGGAGGCCGAGAGGCGCACCATCACCCTGGGCTCGGTGGCGCTGCACATCCTGCCGCCGCCCCGGGAAAATCAGGATCAGAACGACAACAGCGTGGGCGCGGTACTCGCCTACGGCGACTTCCGGGCGGTCTTCTCGGGCGACGCCACCACCCGGACGCAGGCCTGGTGGCTCGGCCGCTTCGGGGAGGCGCTCGCGGGCGTGCAGCTGTACAAGGCCGCCCACCACGGCTCGAGCACGGGCGACGGGCCGGGCTTCATGCGCGCTCTGAGCCCGGAGCTGGTGGTGATCAGCGTGGGCGAGAGCAACTCCTACGGTCACCCCAGCCCAGAGGCGCTGGCGAGCTACGAAGCGGCCGGCGCGCGGGTCTACCGCACCGACCGGCAGGGCCACGTGACGCTCACGGTCACGCCGGGCGGCGACTGGGAGGTCGCCACGGGGGCGCTGCCGAGCTGGTCGGCGCTGGCGCCTGACCCCGAAGGTCCAGCCGTGGAAAGTCCAGCCGTGGAAAGTCCAGGCGTGGGAAGTCCAGGCGTGGGCAGCGAGGCGGGCGTGCCATGATGCGTCTCCTGCTCCTGCTCCTGCTCCTCTACCTCCTCTGGCGCTTCTACCGGCGCGTGGTGGCCAGGGGAAGGCGGGTGGCCCCGGCCTTGCCCGCCGCGCGGCTGCGCCTCGAGCCCCTTCCGACCGCCTTTCCCATCCACCATGTGAGTAGCGCGGCGGGCGAGAGCTTTTTGCAGCTCAACCCCGAACTGCCCATCCCGGGCACGGCCGCGCCACTGGCGGTGCTCGAGCACGGC
>JALZLY010000017.1 GCA_030858465.1 Deinococcota bacterium | reverse complement strand
CTTTCCATCGCGCATCAAAGGTATCTGCCTCCAAGATTAGCGTGGTGCCAAACTCGGCCATTAATCCGCAGGATGCTCGAGGGCTAGCACCTCCCAATTCCGTCGCAATTCATCAGCTATGAGTTTTGCCTCACGTTCCGAACCTTTACGTAGCCAAGAGAAAGAATTCCGGAGATGGGAGAGGTAACGAGCCGAGAGACCTCTCGAGAGTTATTCCCTTGTTTGGTCTCAATGGCCCTTATTTGCGCTAACAGCAAGTCGTTGTGTCATCAGATGTGTTCAATAGCAAAGGATGTGTTTGCCATCAATCCACAGATGGGTCGGGCTCTCGTGGTGATTATTCCCCTCTCCTCTTTCGCTATGAGATGCTGTTACTCAACCCACTACAGCCTCATTGCCTATAATTAGTCGACAGCTGCAGCCGGCACCGCGCTCGAAGCGGTGCGACGCCCTATCTCCTTGCGGACGACTGGGGCCACTTCGGTGCCGAGCAGTTCGATGGCGCGCATGACCTTGTCGTGCGGCAAGGTGCCGACGGTGAGCTGCAGGAGGTGTCGCTGATGGCCGAAGAGCTCGTGCTGGAAGAGGATCTTCTCGGCGACTTCCTGCGGGCTTCCGACCACGAGATGGCCGCGTAAGGAACGCGCCGCGTCATACTGCTCTCTGGTCATCGCCGGCCAGCCGCGCTCCCGTCCTATCTTGTTCATCACGGCGGCGACCGAAGGTAAGGACTCGTCTGCCGCTCGCTGAGCGTTGTCGGCGAGGTAGCCGTGGGAGTTGATGCTCAGCGGGAGCTGCGAGGGGTCGTGTCCGGCCCGGCGCGCCGCTTCCCGGTAGAGCTCGAAGAAGGGCGTGAAGCGCTCAGGTTCACCGCCGATGATGGCCAGCGCCATAGGCAAGCCCAGGGTGCTGGCGCGCACCACGGACTCGGGGGTGCCGCCGACGGCGATCCACACCGGAAGCGTCTCTTGCAGCGGGCGAGGGTAGACGCCCAAGCCGTTCAGCGCGGGTCGGTATTTGCCCGACCAGGTGACACGCTCGGAAGCGCGCAGCTTCAGCAGCAAGCCGAGCTTCTCGTCAAAGAGCGCGTTGTAATCGTTCAGGTCGTAGCCGAACAGCGGGTAGGACTCGATGAAGGAGCCGCGGCCGGCCATGATCTCGGCGCGACCCTGAGAGAGCAGATCGAGGGTGGCGAAGTCCTGAAAGACCCTGACCGGGTCGTCGGAGCTGAGCACGGTGACCGTGCTGCTTAGGCGGATGGTTTTGGTGCGAGCCGCAGCGGCCGCGAGGACGACGGCCGGGGACGACACGATGAAGTCGGGGCGGTGGTGCTCGCCGAGGCCGAAAACGTCCAGGCCGACCTGATCGGCCAGCTCGATCTCTTCGATGAGATCGGCCATGCGTTGTGTAGGGCTGACCATCTTCCCGGTGAAGGGATCCGGGGTCAGCTCGGCGAACGAGTAGATGCCCAGTTCGAAGGCGCGCTCGGGGGTGGTCGAGTCGACGGGGGTGGAGGTTTGGGTGGTCATGGTTGCTCCTCATGTGGGGCGAGCGCATCGTGTTTCCCGGCTCGGCCCCGGCTCGTACCGACGAGGGCGGCTGATGAATAGAGTGGGCCTGAGCGACATGCTCAGACCCATGGTGGATTACTCAGCGGCTTGGGTGGTGCTTGCAGGGACTGTGCGGCTGACGAGGGCCACGAGGATGCTGAGGGCGGCAAGCATCGCGGCGATGCCTATAAGTGCAACGGGAACGGTCACGCCGAGGACGGTGTCGAGGGAGTATGCCCCGGGACCGGTGAGCGCAATCGCGACGGCAGTTGCGAGGAGCACCAGCGGGAACTCGAAGCCGTTATCGCTGGCGAACACTTTGGGCCAGTGAGCTAGGGCGATGGCCATCACCATGGTCGCAGCAGCGGCAATGGCGCCGAGCGGGGTGAGGAGGCCGAGCGCGAGCAGCAGTCCCCCACCGAACTCGCCTAGCGTGGCCGCCAGGGTCCACAGTCCTGCGGGTTTGAGGCCGAGGCTGGCGATCCAGCCGCTGGTGCCTTTGAGGCCGTAGCCGCCGAACCAGCCGAAGAGTTTTTGAGCGCCGTGAGCGGCGAGGAGCAGGCCGACGACGAGGCGCAGGATGAGTAGAGCGAGATCCAAGGTCATGTAAATTCCTCCAGGTGTTTGGGTATTACTAACTTCCCGTTAGCTACTATAGAAGAGTTACTTGCTTGTGTCAAGCCCCTTACCTTTGGTAAGATGAAGTATGAACACCCATGACCAAAGCCTCTGCCCCCTTTACCACCAGGCTGTTGAGATCATCGGCCGTCGCTGGACCGGCGCCATCCTGCTCGTCATGCTCCAGGGCGCCACCCGCTTCCGCGAACTCAGACAGACCATCCCGGATATCAGCGACAAAATGCTCAGCGAACGCTTAAAAGAGCTCGAGCTCGAGGGTATCCTCACCCGCACTGTCATCCCTGAGACTCCTGTTCGCATTGAGTACCGCCTCACCGAAAAGGGGCAGGCCCTAAAAAGCGTCATCGCTGGCATCAGCACCTGGGCCAGCGAGTGGCTTTTGCACCAGGAAACCGTTACCTGAAATCAATCCCGTAGCTACAGGTCAAGCGGCCACCAAGAGCAACGGCATGATGAGTCAATGCTTACAGGTCAGATCCTGCCTTCTATTGCGCCTCTTGACCACAAGAGCTGAGTTCAAGGTTTTGCAAGAAGCTCTTCCAACTCTTTCAGCAACTGCTCGGCCCGCTCGAGCTTGCTCCTGTTCTCGATAAGGTTGCTTTTGCCTATCCGGCGCACAATTGAAGAAAATCTTTGGGTCAACTCAAACCCTTTGGTTGGCTTTATTTTGCCCTTTGAACTCCTGGAATGCTCACGTAACTGTGTCAATGAGAAATTCTTCGTTACTGCCTGCTCGAGCAGCGTGTCGCGTTCAGCAGGGTCACTTACTCGCGCAATGATCATCGCTTTCGTGTAGGCAAGGCGTCCCTCTCTGATGGCCACAAGTACATTTTCGGGAAGTTTGAGAAGAGGCAAACGGTTCTTTACAAAGGATTCCCAAGTCATAGTTCCGAGGCGTTGAAAGGTTGCTAGTACCAGCTTGCCCTCCTTACCCATAACGTTATGGGTAACTTTTCCTCTTGCCTCGTTATGCATCTTGTAGAGCAGCGAAATCGTATCTTGCACATTGCTGTCAAGATGAGCAGAGAGAAGTTGCAAAATACCCTCGGTCTCCTCTATCGGATTCAGGTCTTCACGCTGGAGGTTCTCGAGCAGGGCGATCTCTTTAGCTTCAGTGTCGTTCATTTCTCGCACGATGACCGGCACAGTTGTAAGCCCCGCATTCGTGGCGGCTCGGTAGCGGCGTTCACCGGCGACGAGTTCGAATCCTCCAGCATGGGGCCGGACGAGCAGTGGCTGCACGACACCATACTGCCTCAGCGATTCTGTTAACTGCTGCATGGCTCCAGGGTCAAAGTAGCGGCGTGGCTGCGCCACCGACAAAGCGATCGCGTCAAGAGGGAGTTGATGATTAACTTTAACCCCATGCTCCTCTAGGGCTTGCTTTCTCGCCTTATCCATTGCGCTGCGAAGCTGCCCTGTCAACTTGTTACCCACCGAGAACCTCCCGCACCTCATCGGCCAGAGCAGAAACTTCCCGGTAGGCAGCTCGCCAATTCCACCCCCGGTAGCGGCTTACCGGAATGCCCTCAGCTGCAGCGGACACGTGAGCCGTTGATTGGCTCCACTCTGTGTTGAAGACGGGAATACCCTCGGCTTCGAGGGCGCCCCGCACTTCCTGCGCCATTGTTGTCCCGGGCTGTCGCCTGTTGATGAGCACGGCAAAGAAGAGATTAGGATTGTCGGTTAGTGCCTTCTGAACGCTGACCGCAGTGGCCTCAACCATGGACATCAGATCAATGACCGAAGGCGTCACGGGAATAATTGCCAAGTCCGCAACTGCCAGAGCAACATCCATGAGTGGAGATCCGAGTGAGGGAGGTCCATCAATGACCGTCCAGTCGAACCCAGCCAGGCTTGGAATAGTCTTCAGTTCCTCGGCATCTGTCACTTCTCGCCATCTGCCCGGATAGGAGCGATCTTCCGGTGCCCTCGACACCCAGCCAGCGGCCGAGGCTTGCGGATCAGCGTCAATAAGTAAGGCAGAGGTACCCGCTGCTAGTTCGGCCAAGAGGTTTACGGCGACCGTCGTTTTGCCCACCCCACCCTTTTGGTTTACAACAGAAATCGTTTTCACCGTTTCGCCTGTACATCCTCTTCTTGAACAGAAAGGTAGAAGCCTTCCCGGGCAAGAAAGTCCTCCAGCGCCTTTCGGATCACCGCTGTCTTTGAAGGCGCCCATTCTACGCTGTTGCGATATGCCTCGAGTGCTCTGGCAAGATCACCATGAATACGAAAGCTGGTCGGCTGGTCGTCCATGTAGCAATCGTATTACTTGTAATACAAACCCATTATGGCAAATTGCATTTGCTGGATCCCTCTTCAGACAAAGATGAGCGCCAGGAAGGCTCCCCTCTTTACTAAGCGTTGGAACACGCATAACAAAGAGTTGCAAAGGGGTGCCTTGTCCTTCCTAACGATTTCCCTTCATCTTTGGGAAATGATGAGACCGAACTGAGTGGGGGAGAGGTCGTTATTCACTACTGTCCCTGTTCTTCCCCGCTCGAGTGCCAGGCGGTGGCTGAGCATATTGGTGAGGATTACGAGTTCAAGCGCTTCAGCGAGGACGAGGCCCACCCGCTCGACATGATGTGCCTTCTTGCTCGAGTTCGGCGCGGTCAATCTTGCCTTTGCCGTGAAGAGAGCGGGCGCGATATGATTGTCGTCGATATTTGGCTGGAGTCTATCCATTGTGGGGTCAAAGGCTTAGCCTTCGCTGTTTAGAGGCGGCAGTGTCGCAGCAGGAGAGCATGCGCCCAAGCAATAACCTGGGATAAGTGGCAACGAGCTGACAGAAGCGAGGACAGGTGCGTTTCCTCAACGCACTTATCTACCCCCCTGGCTGGACGTCGCGTTCTCGTCTTCAGGGCTTAGCTCGAGCCCACCTTTCTGCAGGGAATCCAGGACGTCCTTAGCTCGAGCCACCACACTGGCGGGCATGCCGGCGAGCTGCGCCACCTCGATGCCGTAGGACTTGCTGGCCGGCCCAGGCAGGACCTGGTGGTAAAAGACCAGGTCACCATCTCGCTCCTCAGCGGCGACATGCCGGTTCT
>JALZLY010000016.1 GCA_030858465.1 Deinococcota bacterium | reverse complement strand
GGCTGCAAGAGGCGTTTGGGGCCATTCCCGAGATTCTCGAGGGGCTAGGGGCTAGGGGCTAGGGTTCGGTCCCTTCCGGACCCCGGCACCCAGACCCTGTTATGGCCGCGCTCCTTGCGCTCGACGTGGGCGACGCCCGCATCGGCCTGGCCAGAGCCGAGGCGGGTTCGTCCTTCGCCTTCGGCCGGGGCTACCTGCGCCGCCAGGGCCTGAGGCGCGACGTGGCGGCCGTCAAGGCCAGGGCCGAGGAGGAGGGGGCGGAGCTCGTCGTCGTCGGTCTGCCGCGCAGCCTGAGCGGCGGTGATTCGGCGCAGACGCGGCGGGTGCGCGCCTTTGCGGGGACGCTCGAGGCGGCGGGGCTCACGGTCGCCTTCGAAGACGAGCGGCTGACCTCGCGCCTGGCCGGCCAGGACCTCCTAAAGAGCGGCAAGGGCAAGAAGAAACGGCAGGAGAAGGGACTCCTGGACGAGGGCGCGGCGGTGCGTATCCTCGAGACCTATCTGGCGCGCCAAGCTCATCAGGCCCAAGCTCATCAGGCCCAGACTCATCAGGCTAAGGCTCATCAGGGTAAGGCGGACGAAGGGTAAGCTGCCGCTCGGCTATGGATCTTCCCGACCCCTCCCCAACCCCAACGAGGCGCGGGCGGCCGCTCCTGGTGGGCCTCCTCGTCCTGCTCTTCGGCCTCGGGGCGGGCGCCCTCTACCTCTCCCGGCAGCTCGGCTCCGCCGACCCCTCGGCCCCCGCCACGCGCGAGTTCGAGGTGATGCCGGGCTGGGGCGCGGTGCGCGTGGCGAGCGAGCTCGAGCGCGAGGGGCTCATTCGCGACGCAGGCGTCTTTCGCCTGTGGCTGCGCTACCGCGGCCTCGACCGCAACCTGGGCGAGGGCCTCTACGAGCTGAGCCCGGCGATGACCGCCGACCAGGTGGCGCGGGTGCTCGGCGCGGGCGGCCGCCCCCGGGTGGTGCGCCTGCTCATCCCCGAGGGTTTCAGGGCCGTGGACATCGCCGCGCGCCTGGAGGAGGCGGGGCTCGTTGCCGAAGAGGCCTTTATGGCCCTCGTAAACGAGCCCGGCGCGTTGCGGCCTCCTTATGTTGCCGAGGACGCCGGGCTCGAGGGCTACCTCTTTCCCGCCTCCTACGATATTCCCCCGGATTTCCCGCCCGAGGGGATCGTCGAGATGATGCTGCGGCGCTTCGAGCGCGAGCTCACGCCCGACCTCGTAGAGGCCATCGCAGGGCTTGGCATGAGCGTCCACGACTGGGTCACCCTGAGCAGCGTCATCCAGGCCGAGGCCGGCAGCGAGGGCGAGATCCCCATCATCACCGGCGTCTTCTTGAACCGGCTCGAGCGCGGCATGCTCCTCCAGGCCGACCCGACCGTGGCCTACGGGCTGGGCAAGCGCCTAAACGAGCTCGACCGCTTCGCCGGCGACTTCACGCCCGCCGCCGACCACCCCTGGAACACCTACACCCGGCCGGGCCTGCCCGCCGGCCCCATAAGCAACCCCGGTCGCGCCGCCCTGCGGGCCCTCTTCGCGCCCGAGCACAGCAGCCCAGACGGCCGGCCCTGGCTCTACTTCCTGCACACCCGGGAGCGGGCTTTCGTGCCCAACCTGAGCCTGGAAGACCACAACCGCGACGTGCAGCAGTATCTCAGGTAGGTAAAGCTGCGGTCCTTAGCTGTGCTGAGACCAAGCCTGGTGAAGGCTAGGCCAAGGTTCCTACCGCGGCTTCGGCCACCCTGACGAGCTCGCCGCTGCGCACCATCTCGCGCAACTTGAGGAGTTCGGGCTTGAAGTAGAGGTCCTGCTCGAGGTGGGGAATCTCCGCGCGGATGCGCCGGTAGACGGCCTCGGCGCCCCGGCTCGGCCTGAGCGGCTTTTGGAAGTCGAGCGCCTGCGCCGCCGACATCAGTTCGATGGCCAGCACCCACAGCGCGTTTTCGTAAATGTCGCGCGCCTTGCGGCAGGCGATGGTGCCCATCGAGACGTGATCCTCCTGGTTGGCGCTGGTGGGGATCGAATCCACCGAGGCGGGGTGGGCCAAGACCTTGTTCTCGCTGACCAGCGAGGCGGCGGTGTACTGGCTGATCATCAGGCCCGAGTGCAGGCCGCCCTCCGAGGCCAAAAAGGCGGGCAAGCCCGAAAGCGCCGGGTTGAGCATCTGCTCGATGCGCCGCTCGGAAATGTTGGCGAGTTCGGCCAGCGCGATGCCCGCGTAGTCGGCGGCCAGCGCCAGCGGCTCGCCGTGGAAGTTGCCGCCGGAGATGACGCGTTCTTCATCCGGGTAGATGAGCGGGTTGTCGGTGACGGCGTTCATCTCCACCAGCAGCACCCCCAGCACGTGCCTAAGCGCGTCGCGCGCCGCCCCGTGGACCTGCGGCACCGCCCGCAGCGAGTAGGCGTCTTGGACCTTGGGACAGTCGGCGTGCGAGGCGTTGAGCTCGGAGTCGGCCAGCAGCGCGCAGAGGTTGTGGCTCACCTCGAGCGCGCCGGGGTGGGGGCGCAGCCGCGCGACCAGGGGGTCGAAGGGCTTGTGGCTGCCCTTCAAGGCTTCGACGCTCATGGCGGCGGCGATGTCGGCCGTGCTCAGCATGGTGAGGGTGTCGGCCATCAGCAGCGCCAGCAGGCTGCCCATCGCCTGGGTGCCGTTGATGAGCGCCAGGCCCTCCTTGGCCTCGAGCACCAAGGGCTCCAGCCCCAGCCCCCGCAGGACCGCCAGGCTGGGCTGCACCCTTCCCCGGTAGGTCACCTCGCCCTCGCCGATGAGGGACAAGGAGAGGTGCGCGAGCGGCGCGAGGTCGCCCGAGGCCCCCACCGAGCCCTGCGAGGGAACCAGCGGATGCACCCGGTGGTTCAAGAAGGCCAAGAGCAAGTCGATGACCTCGGGGCGCACCCCGGAGTGACCCAAGGCCAGCGACTGCGCGCGCAGGAGCAGCATGCCGCGCACCACCTCGTCGGGAAAGGGCGCGCCCACGCCGATGGCGTGCGAGAGGATGAGGTTGCGCTGGAGTTCGCGCAGCCTGCCCGGGGGAACGCGCACGTTCTGGAACTTGCCGAAGCCGGTGTTGACGCCGTAGACGGGCTCCCCCCTGTCCACCAGGCGCCCAACGTAGGCGCGGCTCTTGACCACGCGCTCACGCGCGGCGGCAGAGAGCGCGACTTTTTCATGGCCGCGCACGACGCGGACGAGGTCCTCCAGCGAGAGCGAGCTATCCAGTGAAAGCATGGCCACCTCTTCTCTCTTGCCTCGCGCGGCTGGCGCCGGAGGCCCTCGAGCCCGCTATCCACCGGCTGGAGAGAGCGGTTTCGCCGAGCCGGTAGACAAGCTCGCGCCAGTCCGAGCCCTCGAGCACGAGAAAGTCGGCCCGGCAGCCCGGCTCGAGCCTGCCCGCGTCGCCGAGCCCGAGCGCGCAGGCGGCGTTCAAGGTGGCGGCGGTGAGCGCCTCGGCGGGCGTGAGGCCGTTCAGGCGCACCGCCAGGGCCAGCGCCAGGCTTTGGGAGAAGAGCGGGCTCGAGCCGGGGTTGAGGTCGCTGCCTACGGCCACCGCCGCGCCCGCGTCGATCAGCGCCCTTCCCGGCGCGGGGGGCAGGCCGAGGTGCAAGGAGACGCCGGGCAGGAGGGTGGCGATGGTGGCGCTGCCTGCTAAGGCTTCGATCTGCGCGGGCCCCGAGGCCTCGAGGTGATCGACCGACAGCGCGCCCAGGCGCACGCCGAGCTCGACGCCGCCGCTGGCCTGAAACTGATCGGCGTGGAGCTTGACGGCGAGGCCGTGCTCAGCCGCGGCGAGCAGGACAGGCTCGGCCTCATCCGCGCTGAACGCTTCCCGCTCGACGAAGATGTCCACGGCCGTCGCCAGGCCTCGCGCGGCGACGGCGGGAATCAGCTCGTGCAGGACCATGTCGAGGTAAGCCCCGCGCTCGCGCCTGTCCTCTGGCGGGATGTGAACGAGCAGCGTCGGCACCAAGCGGACAGGCAGGTATGCTTGCAGGTCTCGAACCACCTCCAGCATCTTCAGTTCGGCCTCCAAGGTAAAGCCGTAGCCGGACTTGACCTCGATAGTGGTCGCGCCCGAGCGCATCAGCGCTTCCAGGCGCGGCAGGGCCAGTTGTACAAGCTCTCCCTTTGAAGCCGCGACGGTGTGCCGCACCGTCGAGCGGATGCCGCCGCCCCTCACCAGGATGGCCTCATAGCTCTCGCCGCGCGCGCTAGCCTCGAAGTCCGCCAGGCGGTCGCCGGCCCACACCGCGTGGCTGTGGGGGTCGATGAGACCGGGCACCACCGCGCGCCCGCCCAGATCCAGCGCCTCCGTCGCCTCGCCGCGCCAGGCGGAGCGGGGACCTACCCAGGCGACCTTCCCCTCGCGGACGGCGAGGGCGGCGTCGCGGACGACCTCGAGTTCTCCCTGCGCCTTGCCCCGTCTCGGCCCCTTGCCCGTAGGGGTGGCGAGCTGGGTGATGTTGGTAAAGAGCCTGTCGGCCTTCATCCGAAGACCTCGGCCAGCGTCTCCACGACGAGGCGGGCGACGAGTAGCGCGCTGTTGCCGCTCGCGTCGAGCCCTGGCGCGAGCTCGACGATGTCCATGCCGACGAGGCTGTTGCGCGCAGCGGTCGCGGCGATGAGCGTCATCGCCTGGGCGTAGGAGAGGCCGTCCACCTCGGGGCTGCTGGTGGCGGGCAAGACGCTGGGCTCGAGCGCGTCCACGTCGAAGGAGAGATAAACCTGCTTGCCCCGTGGCAGGCGCTCTATTGCCTCGTCCAGCCGTTCCAGCTCCCACATCGGCACGAGCGTGTGCCCGCGAGAGAGCGCCGCCCTTACCGCCTCGCGGTCGCTGCGCAGGCCGCGCAGGCCGAGGGTGGTGATGTGGGCGAGGTTCGCCAGGTCCTCACTGGCGCGGCGAAAGGGGCTCGAGTTGCTGTAGCGGGTCTCGTTGCGGACGTCGGTGAAGTCCAAATGGGCGTCGAGCTGGACGACGTGGAGGTCCGGCACGTCGCTGTAGGCGCGCAGGAGGGGATAGCTCACGCTGTGGTCGCCGCCTAAAAAGACGGGCAGGGTGGCCCTTTCCCGCAAGGCCCGCGCCGCCGCCTCGGTGCGCTCGCGCGCCAGCTCGGGCTCGAGGCTGGGCAAGACCACGTCGCCGGCGTCACGCATCTCCAGTCCCGCCAGCCGCATCCCGTCCGTCCTCAGGTCGTAAAAACCCCCCTCGGACAGCGGGTAGCGCAAGGAGGCCTCGCGGATGGCGCGCGGCGCGAAGCGCGCGCCCGGCCGGAAGCCCAGGGCGAGGTCGAAGGGAATGCCGAGGACGGCCGCGTCCGCGCGCCAAGCGCCCTCGAGCTCAACGAGCGGCGCGCGGGCGAAGGTGGCAATGCCGCCGTAGGGCAGGTGGCTCATAAGGACAAGTGGCTCATAGGCTCGGCAGGTCGAGGCCGCGCTCGTGCGCCACCCTCTTGGCCTTGTCGTAGCCCGCGTCGGCGTGGCGGGCGACGCCCAGTGCCGGGTCGTTGACGAGGCAGAGCCCGAGGCGCCTCTCGGCCTCCTCGCTGCCGTCGGCGACCGCGACCAGGCCGGCGTGCTGACTGTAACCCATGCCGACGCCGCCGCCGTGGTGGAAGCTCATCCAGGCGGCGCCGCTGGCGACGCCGACCGCGAAGTTGAGCAGCGGCCAGTCGGAGACCGCGTCGGAGCCGTCCTTCATGCTCTCGGTCTCGCGGTAGGGGCTGGCGACCGAGCCGGCGTCCAAGTGGTCGCGGCCGATGACGATGGGCGCCTTGAGGCGGCCGTCCCTGACCATCTCGTTGAAGAGCAGGCCCGCCCGGTCGCGCTCCTTGTAGCCCAGCCAGCCTATGCGCGCGGGCAGGCCCTGAAAGGCGATCCTTTCGCCCGCCCAGCCCAGCCAGCGCTGGAGCTTGGGGTCGTCGGGGAATAGCTCCAAGAGCGCCCGGTCGGTGGCGGCGATGTCCGCCGGATCGCCGGAGAGCGCCACCCAGCGAAAGGGGCCGCGCCCCTCGCAGAACGCCTCGCGGATAAAGGCGGGCACGAAGCCGGGGTAATCGAAGGCGTTCTCCACGCCCGCCAGCTTGGCCTGGGCGCGCAGGTTGTTGCCGTAGTCGAAGGCGACGGCGCCACGCGCTTGCATCTCGAGAATCGCCCGCACGTGCGCCGCCATCGCCTCTCTAGCGCGCGCCAGGTAGAGCTCGGGTTGCATTTCGCGCAGGTGATCCGCGTCCTCGTCGGGCCTGAGCACGGGGATATAGCCCCACATCGGGTCGTGGGCGCTGGTCTGGTCGGTGACGAGGTCGGGAATGAAGCCTCGCTTGACCATTTCGGGCAGGACCGCGGCGGCGTTGCCGAGGAGGCCGATGGAGAGGGCGCGGCCTTCGCCCTTGGCCCTCTCGGCGCGGGCGATGGCGTCATCCAAGGACGTCGCCACCTCGTCAAGATAGCGCGTCTCCAGTCGGCGCTGAACGCGCTGTGGCTCGATCTCCACGCATACAGCCACGCCGCCCGCCAGCGTGACCGCTAGAGGCTGCGCGCCGCCCATGCCGCCCAGGCCCGCCGTCACCGTGACGGTGCCCTTCAGGCTGCCGCCGAAGTGCTTCTCCCCTGCCGCGGCGAAGGTTTCAAACGTGCCCTGGAGGATGCCCTGGGTGCCGATGTAGATCCACGAGCCCGCGGTCATCTGCCCGTACATCATCAGACCCGCGTGGTCGAGGCGGTCGAACTCCTCCCAGCTGGCCCAGTTGGGGACGAGGTTGCTGTTGGCGATAAGCACGCGCGGGGCGAGCGGCTGGGTCTCCAGGACGGCGACGGGCTTGCCGGACTGGATCAGCAGCGTCTGGTGGTTTTCCAGCCTGTCGAGGGTCTCGACGATCTTGTGGTAGGCCGGCCAGTTGCGCGCCGCCTTGCCGCGCCCGCCGTAGACGATGAGCTCCTCGGGCTTCTCGGCCACCTCCGGGTCGAGGTTGTTCATCAGCATGCGCTTGGCCGCCTCTTGGATCCAGCCCTTGGCGGTCTTCTCCGGGCCAATCGGTGCTTTGATAGGGGTCTTGGGCATAAGGCTACAGAACCGGCCAAGCCACCGGCTTGTCCGGGTAACGCTCGGGGTTTATCTTTGCTTTCATAGTAGCCGTATCTTATACCTGAACGATGCCGGGCGGTGTCGGGAGTCCGCCGCCTCCTTCTGGAACAGGCCGCGGACCATCCCTCAGCGCCGCGCCGCCGCCACCAGCTCGCTGACCGCCGCCGCCACGAAATCGGGCTCGCGAACATGGAGGTAGTGGTCGTTCGTCGCGGCGATGCGGTGTTCGCTCCGCGAGGACATGGCGGCGAGGTCTCGCTGCAAGCGCAGCCAGACCTCCTCTTCGCGCTCGAGGATGTCCAGAGTATAGCCCGGCCAGATCGCCTCGGTATAAAAGCTCACCATGTCGGGAGACGGCGTCGTCTCGCGGCTGAGGACGACGAGCGGCAGATCGCCGAGCGAGCCGGCTTCGGCGTAGGGCGCGCGCCCCTGCGCAAAGGCCGCGGCCACGTCCCAGCGCTCGAGCGAGGGGTTGTGGGCCAAAAAGGCCTCCCAGGCCTCGCTCGCCCGCCTCGGCCGGACCTCGGCCAGGGCCGCCGCCTGATCGGGGTGCGAGCTGTCCACCAAGGCGAGCGCGGCCACCCGCTCGGGAAAATCATGGGCGAACATCGTCGCGATGAGCCCGCCGGCCGAGTGGCCGACGAGCACGACGGGGTCTTCCAAACCGATCTCGTCCAGGAGCGCGGCCAGGTCGTCCACGGCGTCTTGCACGGTGCGCGTCTCCCCCGCCGGCGCCGGGTCGCTGTCGCCCAGGTCGGCGCGGTCGTAGGCGCAGGCCCTGGTGACGCGGGCGACCCTGGCCATCACCGCCTCCCACACCGTCCCCGCGTCCCCCAGGCCGGCCTCCATCACCACGACCGGCTCTCCCTCGCCCTGACAGCGCAGGGCCAGCCGGCGGCCGCCGATATCCACCCTGTCGGTGTCCACCCTGGCAATATCCACCCTGCTCACGTCCGGGCTCGTCTCCGGGACCGTCTCCGGGACGGCCTCGAGCACGGCCGAGGCGCTCAGACACGGGGCGCTCAGGAGGAGCGCGGCGACGAGGGCGGGGAGCCGCCTCACGCCGCTAAGTAGACCGATATGCTCGAGAAGGTTCACCCTCTTGCCTCCCCTCGCCGGGCTCGCGGCGACCCGGCCATGCGCTAAGCCTGAGCCCCTAAGAGCCTGAAGTCGGCGATGCGGACCGAGGCCCTAAGCTCCCCGTCCTCGAGCCGGAAATCGGTGACCGTGACGCCGCGGACGGTGTGAGCGAGCAGGAGACCTAAGTCGAGCGCCAGGCGGGGAACGTGGAGGTTGAAGACGCCCGGCTCGGGGACGCCAAAGGCGCGCGCGAGCAGCGCGTAGGGTTGCTCCTCCCTACGGGAGGAGGCGCCCAGCTCGAGCCCGAAGGTGACCACGCCCCCGGCAAAGGCCTCGAACTTGAGGCGGACGCGGGCCGTAAGCTCGAGCGGCTCGGCCTCGAGCGTCACAAAGACGCTGTCGCCCGCGAAGCTGAGCTCGGCGACCTCCTCGGGCAGGGGGCGCAGGCCCTTTACCAGCGAAAGGAGTTCGGTCAGGGGAAGGGTCAGCTCCGCCACGGCGTTCTTCCTTTCGGGGGCGCAAAGCCCAGCGCCCAAGGCTCGAGGGAGCCCTTGAGCGGCGCTAGCACTCACGCTCCCTGAGGGGGCCGAAGGTCGCGAACCAGCCCTTGAAGCCCGGCTCGACCTCCACGAGCAGCCGGGCCAGGTCGCCCCGGTCCGTCCCCCCCAGGCGCGCCTGGACCATAAGCGGAAAGGCCCAGCCGCGCCGCTCTACGAGCTCCCAGGCGAAGAGGGTGAAGACGCCCTGGAACCAGGCCAGGTTGTCGAAGCTGAGCTTGGCGAGCGGGTACTCAAAGGCGCCCAGGTCGGCCCGCGCCACCGTGCTGCCGGCGGCCACCGTCCGCGACCAGCGGGCGAAGCGTTCCGCCAGCTCCGGCCCGGAGACGGGGTCGCTGCCCCGTAGCGCCACCAGGAAGAGATAGGTGGCCATGAACTCGTCGAACCACTTGACCCGCGCGCGCAGGCCGGAGAGGTTGGCGGCGGCGTGGCCCCACTCGTGGCCGACGAGCAGGTCGAGAAACTCGGGAAGGTCGCCGGGAGGGTGCTGGCCGCACTGGGCGGCGCGCAGGAGAACGCCGTCCCAGCGGCGCAGGAGCTTGGCGGGGTAGTCCGCCGCCGCGACGATGCTGACCCCTCCGCCCCCCGCCCTGGTGCGGGTAAAGGGCAGGCCGTAGGGATAGCTGAAGAGGCGGCGCCAGTCGCGCCCGCTCACGACGAGCAGTTCGGCGGGGCCGGTGAACTCGAGCCGGTCTCGTCCTACCGCGTGCAGGCCGGCCAGAAAGCGCTGCAGGGCCGAGGCCCGCCGCAGGCTGCCCGAGGAGTAGCGCGCGGGGAGGAGCGCCTGGTCCAGGGTCTGCAAAAAGACGCGCCGTGAGAAGGGATCGAGACCCATGCTTCAGTCTAAACGGTCGGGCCGCGCGGCGCAGCGGTATAACACGGTATTCCCTCACCGGGTCCCTTCACAGTGTCTCCTCACAGTGTCCTCTCGCCTTGCGGCATAGACTGAGCGGGTCATGATCCCCCTTTCCTCCATCGAGGCGGCGCGGCGCCGCCTCGCCCCCTACCTCAGCCCGAGCCCCGTTCTCCGCGCCGACAGTTACAGCCGGCGGCTGGCGGCGGAGGTCGTCTTCAAGCTCGAGCTCTTTTTGCCCACCCACGCCTTCAAGGTGCGCGGGGCGCTCAACGCGCTCCTCTGCTTGTCGGCGGCCGAAAGGGCGCGCGGGGTGGTGACCGCCTCGGCGGGCAACCACGGCCTGGGCGTCGCCTACGCCGCCGCACAGGTCGGCGCGAAGGCGACCATCGTCCTGCCCTCGACCACGCCGGCGATCCGCTTGGGGGCCATTGCAGCTCTGGGCGGCAAGGTGATCGTTCGCGGCGACGACTGGAACGAGGCCAACCGCCACGCCGAAAGGCTGGTGGCGAGCGAGGGCTACACCTACGTGAGCCCCTTTGACGACCCGGCGATCATGGCGGGCCAGGGTGTGCTTGCCCTCGAGCTGCTCGAGCAGGTTCCGGACGTGGACATAATCCTCGCCTCGGTGGGCGGCGGCGGGCTCATCTCGGGCGTCGCCTCGGCGGTCAAGCAGCTCAGGCCCGAGGTGCGCGTCGTCGGGGTGGAGACTCTGGGCGCCGACTGCATGGCTCAGTCGCTGGCCGCGGGTTACCCGGTAGAACTGCCCAAGTTCACCTCGATCGCCGAGAGCCTGGGCACCAAGCGGAGCAGCGAGCGGCCCTTTGCCATCATCAGGGAAGCCGTCGAACGCGTCGTGGTGGTCTCCGACGAGGCCGCCCTGCAAGACCTCCTGTGGAGTCTCAACCTCGAAAAAATCCTCATGGAACCGGCCGCGTCCTGCACGCTCGCTGCGCTCACGCAAGGTCTGCTGCCCGACATAAAGGGCAAGACCGTGGTGCCCATCATCTGCGGCGGGAACATCAGCCTCGAGTCGGTGCTGGGCTGGATGAAGCGCTTCGAAATGAGCGCGGACGGCCGCCCCCTGGCCTCTTCGAGCACTTAACTCCGAACCTCACAGGCAGCGTTTTAGCTAGTCGGGCGGACTCAGTAAGCGTTGGCTCACGTCCAGCAGCACCCTTGCCGCCTCCAGGTCGTCTTGCCCCTGGTAGAGCCAGCGCCGCGCCTCCAGGCGCTCTTTGTCAATGCTCATGGAGAACGCTCATAGGAAACACTCAAGGAAACCGCCCGCTTTAGCGGAGCGGATACCCTTTCGGGCACAGGTGAATTGAGTGCTGAGCGGAGCGAAGTGTGCTACCCTGTGTTCAGGACGTAACAAGTCCGGCGTACCATGAAAGACAGAGTTCCTGCGGTTCCACAGGCAAATCGTCCTGTGGGTAAAACTCTGTGCGTAAAGGTACAGAACTAACGGGTGCGAAAGTGCCCGGCGTAGCGGGTATAACCAAGCTGTGCAATCGTTCAACCGTCCGGTCTGATAGCCCGGACGTTAAACAATCGCTGAGAAGGGGTAAGACTGGCATACTGTCAGCTCCTTTCTGTGACGCGAGAATCCCCCGGCTTTAGCCGTGGGGAGTGTCAAAGAGGATGACACCTTCACTCAAAAGCCGCCGCATAAAGGGGGTTTCCTGCCTGGCACTGAGCTCATCGGGCGTATAGACGATGAGATCGACGTCGCAAGGGAGCGGGGGCAAGAGCTTGAGGCCCTCGCCAATACGCGCTAGCGGCGGCCGTTCAGTCTTCTGCACCACGAAAAGATCCAGGTCGCTGCGCCGACTCGAGCCGCCCCTGGCTCTCGAGCCGAAGAGGATAACCTTTTCGGCCTTCATGCTCCGCGCCAGGTCTCGAGCGATGCGCTCGAGGTCGAGTTCGGGTGCCGCAGCCGCTTGAACCTGCTCCTTCACCGAAGTATGCCCTCCCCGCTCCACAATACAGCATGGGGGCTGGGGAGGCTCGGAGAAACAGGTCTCCAGGTCTTGCCAAAGCTCAGCCCTTGACCGAACCCGCCATCATCCCGCGCACGAAGTAGCGTTGGAGCATGAAGAAGATGATCAGCGGCACCAGCATGCTGATAAAGGCGCCGGCCGTCAGGATGTGCCAGTCCTGGCCCCTGGAGCCGATCATCTCGGCGAGCTCGCGGGTCACTACCCGGTTTTGGACCTGCGTTCCCAGGAACACCAGCGCGACCAGGAGGTCGTTCCAGACCCACAAGAACTGGAAGATGGCGAACGAGGCGATGGCCGGGATGGAGAGCGGTAGGACTAGGGTCGAGAACTTCGTGAAGGGCGAGGCGCCATCTACCTCCGCCGACTCGATGATCTCCTTGGGGATGGTGGAGATGTAGCCGTAGAGAAGGTAGATAGCCAGCGGCATGCCGAAGCCGGTGTGGGCGAGCCAAATGCCCAAGTAGGTGCCGTTTAGGTCCAGATTGATGTAGATGCGCAGGATCGGGATGAGCGCGACGTGCAGCGGCACCACCATCAGGATGACGACGAGGGCGAAAAAGAGGTTTCGGCCGGGAAAGCGCATCCAAGCAAAGGCAAAAGCGGCAAAGGCGGCGATGGTGATGGGGATAACGACCGAGGGAACGGTGACGAGTAAAGAGTTGACGAAGGCCGTTCCCATGTTTTCGGTCGTCAAAACCCTGTTGTAGTTGTCGAGCGTCCACTGCGTACGCCACGCCTCGGAACCGAAACGAATCCTCGCGGGCACGTCGCTCTCGGCTAGGGCGCTCCGCGCGCTTATCACCCTCTCCTGCTGGCGTGCGACGCGCGCCTCTGCCCCTGCGACAGCCTCTTCGGCGGCGGCGACGGCGGCCTCCGCTGCGGCGATCCGTTCTGCGTCGCCGGCGGCGCGGGCCGCTTCCAAGTCGGCCCGTGCCTGGGCAAGGGCCTCTTGGCTTCCCTCCAGCGTGATTTGCGCCCTCGTTGCCGCCACTTCACGGTTGGCGACCTCACTCTGGAGACCTGCATACGCCGGATTTTCACGCTCGAGCGCAAAAACCGTCCACCAGCCGCTCTGGCTGATGTCGCTCTGAGAGCGAAACGAGCTGATCAGCATGCCGAGCGTGGGAATGGACCAGAACACGCAGATGATGATGACGATGAAGTAGAGCGGGCCCCGCGTCAGAACCTTTCTGAGATCGACCACTTCACTACCTCCCCTGCGCCTGGCGCAGCTCACGAATGTTCCAGAAGATGATGGGCAAGACGGCGATCAGGAGAAGCGACGCCAGCGCACTTCCCAGGCCGTAGTTGACGAAGGTGAAGAGCTCCCTGAACATGCGGTTGGCGATCACGTCGGCGCCGTAGAGCTGACCGCCGAAGACGTAGACGATGTCGAAGACCTTGAGCACCATGATGAGCACCGTCGTGGTCACGACGAGAAGCGTCGGGCCGATATAGGGAACGGTGACGCTGAAAAAGGTGCGAATCTCGCTCGCACCGTCGATGCGGGCGGCCTCGAGCAGTTCGGAGGGCACGCCCTTGATGGCGGCCGAGAGGATCACCATGCAAAAGCCGGTCACCATCCAGAACATGATGAACATGAAGGCGAAGTTGTTGATGGGAAAACTGCGGATGAAATCCAGGCCTCTGCCCCCCAGGCTGGTGATTACCGCGTTGACGAAGCCGATCTCGGGCAGGCCGGGAGTGGTCTGCTTGTCGTACATGAACTTCCAGATGACGCTCGCCCCGACCGCCGAAATCGCCATCGGCAGGAAGATAAACGATTTGGCCACGGGCTCCAGGCGTCCGATGCGGTCGACGAGCACCGCGATGAGCAGACCCGCGATGACCGCCCCCGCCGTCACAAAGACGAGCCACATGAAGTTGTTGAGGAGAACTTGCTGTATCTCCCGACTAAAGAAAATAGCGCGGTAGTTCTCGAGGCCGACGAATTCGGTGGAGTTTCGGTTCATGAAGCTGCGCATCAGGGTGTTGAGGGCGGGGTAGACGAGGTAGACTCCCAAGATGGTCATCGCCGGTCCGACGAACACATACGGCCTCAGCCCATCCCGCACACGCGCTGGGAACCTCTCGACCAAGGCATTCGTCGCCCAAAACAAGAACCACACGCCGAAAACGCCGACCAGCAGCGCGACGACGGCAATGAGCGAACGTGGCGCGTCGGCGTCTCGCATAAAGACGAAGGAACGCCACAGCATGAAAAAGCCGAGGACGGGAACGATCAGCGCGAAAAGAAGCTGGAGTGGACCCGTAGTCAGAAACTGTTGGAGATTACTAACCTTGGTAGGGGGAGGCGGATTCGTCTGCTGACTTCGTTGCACAGGGGACCCTCCTTACTAATCGGAATACCAAACTAATCGGAATACCAACCGCCTTAAGCCGACCTTCCCGCTTGAACTATTGGAAGAGCCTACCACACTTTAAACACCGTGTGGGAGAGCGCTCTCCCACACGGTGCGACGATGGCTACATTGTGTCGAAATTGTGTCGAAGGCTAGTTGCTGGGCCAGCTCGCGTCGATGTCTTGGAGAACGGCGTCGAGGTCTCTGGTGCCGCCCACGTAGTTGACGATGCCCTGCCAGAAGGTGCCCGCGCCGACGTCGGCAGGCTGCAAGTCGCCGCCGTCGAAGCGTACCGCGTCCGCGTTCAGGAGGATCTCGGCCAGGCCGCGCTCCTCTGCACGGTACCACTCGGCATCGGCGTCGGTGTGGGGCGAGAGGAACACGCCCGCTTCGATACCGGGACGCAAGGATTCGCCCGTGGTCAGGTACTCCATCACCGCCCGAACCTCGGGCCGGTCGTTGAACATCGCGCACACGTCGCCACCGATCAAGACCGGGCGGCCGTACTCCTCGTCGATCTCAGGTAAGAGAAAGTACCAGAGGTCGCCGTCCGGGGCGATGTCGATGTTGGCGAGGCGGTCACCGAGCCAGGGCGGCATGAACGAACCCATCTTGGTCATAAAGGCTTGGCCCTCGACGACCGGCACGCCGGTGTCGAAGAAGCTCACGCCCAGGATGCGGTTGGTGCCGCCGAGGACGTAATCCTCGTTGAGGAAGACGTTTCCCATCAGTTCCCAGGCGCCGCGCACCTCTTCGGAGGTGAAGGGCAGACGCTCCTCTTCGCTCGCAGGAACGGTCCAGCGGTCATAGTTCTCGAGTGAGGTGGTGCGCAACATGATGTCTTCGATCCAGTCGGTGCCGACCCAACCGGTCGCGGCTCCCGACTCCATCGAGACGCTCCAGGGCACGCCGCCGTCTTCGACGATCTGGTCGGACAGCGCCATCAGCTCGTCCCAGGTCTCGGGAACCTCGTAGCCGAAGTCGTCGAACATCTGCGGCGAGTACCACACCAAGCTCTTGACGACGACCCGGGTCCACACGCCGAGCACCTTGTCCGAGCCGTCATAAGACTCGGAGATGTCGACCATGCCGGGGATGTACTGACCCTCGAGGTAATCGCGTTCGAGGAAGCTGGTGACGTCCACGATCTGGTCCGCGAAGCGGTTCATCAGGCCCGGCTGCGGGAAGCAGGCGATGTCGGGAGGGTCGCCGGCCTCGACGCGCGTGTTGATGAGGATCTCGAAGTCGCTCGCCCCTTCATAGACGACATCGACTCCCGTTTCCCCTTCAAAAGACACAAGGCCTTCATTGACCGCATTCACCTCACTCGAGTCGGTAAAAGCGCCAAAGATGGTCACCGTGGTTCCGGAGAGATCCTCTTGAGCAGTGCCGACACTCAACGAAAGCATCAACAGACTTGAAAGTATAAAACCGAGAGATCTTTTCATAGCCGCTATCCACCTCTTTCCTTGTTTCCTTTGCGAGTCTTTTACGTCAAATCCACCACTGACGGGTGATTCAGACCTGCACAAGCTCACTATTCACCGCAACGGTGGCTTTGATAAGTGACTATAACAGGAGGGTGAGCGAGGATGCAAGCGAGGCAGGCTTCATTCTTGCGTAGGCGACGGTATTGTACAATACAGATCGGCACTGTTCCAGGCTAATTTTGTGCGCTTGGCGACTGTCAACCTCAGATTTATAGCTGTGAAGAGCCAAAAAAGGCGGGCCCAGAGCCCGCCCGGTGTGGCTGGAAAGGTCAGTGACCGAAGGTCTCAGCCTACCGGCTCGAGCGCCCCCAGTTCGACCGCCTTGCCCGCGCGAGCGCTGTCGTAGGCGGCCAGGATGAGGCGCACCGCCTCGAGGCCGTCCTCGCCGGTGCAGATCACCTCGCGCTCGCCGCGAATGGCCGCCAGGAACTCGACCACGCTGCGGGAGTGCCCGTCCAGGCCGCCGAAGGTGTAGGTGGCCACGTCGGTTTCACTCCAACTGGTCCCGGGCGAGTCGCGAAAGACGTGGCGCATCACCGGCGTACCCAGGCGGTTGCTGTATTCCACGGCCCCCTTGGTGCCGTAGATCCAGAAGCCGAACTCCCAGCCCGTGGCGGTCCAGGCCGTCTCGACGGTACCGAGCGCGCCCGAGGCAAACCGGAGCGTCGCCACCGCGGTGTCGTCGACTTCGATGTCGAACTGAAGCGTGGCGGCGTGGGCGTAGACCGACGTCACCTCGCCGCCGAAGTAGCGCGCCCAGTCCATCATGTGGCAGCCGTTGTCCAAAAGCGTGCCGCCGCCCGCGGTGGCGAGCGTGGTGAAGCTCGCCTTGAGCCTCTTGGCGCCGCCCCAGTCGTGGGCCTGGCGCAGGCGCATGTAGGTGACGCGGCCCAGCTCGCCCCGCTCGATCATCGCTTTTGCCTTCTCGGCGGCGGGGTCCGAGCGCAGGTGGTGGCCGACTTGCAGGGTCACGCCCGCCGCGCGGCAGGCTCCAATCATCTCCTGGGCCTCCTCGAGCGACAAGGAGATGGGCTTTTCGCAGAGCACGTGCTTGCCGGCTCTGGCCGCGGCCAACGTAGCCGGGTGATGGAGGGCGTTGGGCAGACAGACCGACACCGCCTCGATCTCGGGGTCGGCCAGAAGCGACTCATAGGACGCGTAGCCGCGCGGGATGTGCCACTGGCGCTGCCGCGCCTCCACCGCCGCCGGGTTCAGGTCGGCAATGCCTACGATCTCCGCGCCCGCCGCGGTGTAGCCCTTGTAGTGGAAGATAGCGACGCCGCCCGCGCCGATGATGCCGACTTTGGGGCTCGTGGCGGTAGAGCTCACAAGATGGCCTCCTTGCCGCTGTTGGGAACGGGCTCGAGCGCGCTCACCTGGGGCGCCTTTTCGGTGGGGATAGTGACGCGGCGGCGCGCCCAGAGGCAGCCGTTGGCGATGACGCGAAGGATATCGTCGTTATGGTAGCTGGGATAGGTCTCGTGGCCGGGCCGGAAGTAGAAGACGCGGCCGTGGCCGCGCCGCCAGGTGCAGGCGCTACGGAAGACCTCGCCGCCCTGGAACCAGGAGAGCATCAGGACTTCGTCGGGCGTGGGGACGTCGAAGCGTTCGCCGTACATCTCCTCCTGGGGAAGCTCGATACAGGGCCCGATGCCCGCCATGATGGGGTGCGCGGGCTCGATGTTCCAGAGCCGCTCCTTCTCGTCGGCCTCGCGCCACTTCAAGGAGCAGTTGGTGCCCATCAGGCGCTTGAAGGGTTTTGAGAAATGCCCCGAGTGCAACACGACGAGCCCCATCCCCGACAGCACCTGCTGTTGGACCCTGGCGGCCAAGGCGTCGCTCACGCGCTTGTGCGCCTTGTGGCCCCACCAGACGAGCACGTCGGTATTCTCCAGGACCGCGCCGCCAAGGCCGTGGTCGGGCTGCTCCAGGGTGGCGGTGGCCGTCTCGAGGTCGCCGAAGCGGGCGACGCCGTGGGCGAGAGCGTTATGGATGCCGTCCGGATAGAGGGCCCTGACGGTCTCGTTCTCCCGCTCGTGCAGGAATTCGTTCCAAATCGTGACTCTGGTCCGTGCCAAGAGAGCTACCTCCTTCAACCCAAACAAGTTAACCCGAAAAGGCGCGGAGGATAAGGGGACGGCACACCTCTTCCCCAGGAGTTGTCTCACAAAGCCGCCTCAAGGAGTCGCCTCAAGGAAAGGTCAGTGGAAACCGGCGCTCCCAGAGCCGCTTTAGAGGTCAAACAGGCCACTGGACCGCTAGGCCGGAGCGGGCTGCCGCAACGCCAGGGCCTCTAGGCGTCCTCGACCTCGCTCTCGAAGAGCCCCCGCTCGCCGGCGCGGCCGTAGGCGTAGCCCAGGTGCCCGTAGGCGCGCTCGGTGGCGACGCGCCCGCGCGAGGTGCGCTGGACGAAGCCCTTCTCGATCAGGAAGGGTTCGTAGACCTCCTCCAGGGTCGCCCGGTCCTCCGACACCGCCGTCGCCAGGGTGTCCAAGCCGACCGGGCCGCCCGCGAACTTGGTGATCATGGCGTCTAAGATGGCGCGGTCGCGCGCGTCGAGGCCGAGCACGTCGAGACCGAGCTCGTCCAAGGCGCTGCGGGCGCGCTTCACGGTCACCGCGCTCTCCCCCGCCACCTCGGCGTAGTCGCGCACGCGCCGTAAGAGGCGCTTGGCGATGCGCATGGTGCCCCTCGCGCGGCGGCCGATCTCCAGGGCGGCCTCCTCCTCGAGCCCGAAGCCCATCAGCGCCGCGTCGCGCTTGACGCCGTGGGCGAGCTCGTCCTCGCTGTAGTACTCCAAGTGCTCGATGATGCCAAACCTGCTTCGCATCGGCCCGGTGATCAAACCGGGGCGGGTGGTCGCACCGACCAGCGTAAAGCGCGGCAGGTCGAGGCGGATGGTGCGCGCCGCCGGACCCTGGCCCAAGATGATGTCGATCTTGAAGTCCTCCATCGCCGGGTAGAGGTGCTCCTCGGCGACGCGGCCGAGGCGGTGGATCTCGTCGATGAAGAGCACGTCGCCTTCGTCCAGGGCATTGGTCAGGATGGCCGCTAAGTCGCCGGGCTTCTCGATGGCCGGGCCGCTGGTGACGCGGATGCCCACGCCGAGCTCATAGGCGATGATGTGCGACAAGGTGGTCTTGCCGAGGCCGGGCGGGCCGTAGAGGAGGACGTGATCCAGGGGCTCACCCCGGCCCTTGGCGGCCTCCAAGTAGACCTGGAGCTTCTCCTTGAGGCGTTTTTGACCGACGTAATCGGCGAGGCTGCGCGGCCTTAAGGTGTTGTCGACTTCCACAGGGCAGGCTATCACGAAGGGAAAGAAAGGGCCGCTCCCATGCGACCTTTTGCGGCTTCCTGGGACGAGAGGGCGGCCTGTTGGAGCAGCATATAAGGCCTGAGCGCAAGCTAGCGGCAGGTGTCGGCCAGGCGGCGCCTTTGCTTTTGGAGCATGCGATATAACTTCTATATAACTCATGCGCTATAACTAAGGGATGAACGAACTAGTCCGAGAGGCGTTGACAACGGCATTGACAAAAACAACATTGACAAAAACAACATTGACAAAAGGGGCGGTAGCAAAGGGCGCGACGGTGCAGGCGGCGCTCCTGAAGGACTGGCTGCAGGGGCTGAGCGCGCTCGAGCTCGCGGGGCTCGAGCCCGCGCGCACCGCGCTCGCCAGCGTGGACATGACCCAGGGTTTCTGCCGCCAGGGCGCGCTGGCCAGCGAGCGTGCCGCCGCGGTAATCCCCGCTGTGGCCGACACCGTCGGGCGCTTGACGGCACACGGTGTGCCCGACGCGCAGATCGCCTTTATCCAGGACAGCCACCCCGAGGACGCGCAGGAGTTCAGTGTCTACCCGCCCCACTGCGTCAAAGGCAGCTTAGAGGCCGAGGCGGTGAGCGAACTGAGAGCCCTGCCGCACTGGCAGGACTACCGCCACTTCAAGAAGAACAGCATCGCCAGCCACACCAGCGCGGGCTTCAGGGGCTGGTTGGAGGGGCTCGAGGTGAACACCATCGTCGCCGTGGGCGTGGTCACCGACCTCTGCCTCTATACGCTGGCGCTGCACCTGCAAACCCACAACCTGGCGGCCGGGCTGGGCCGGCGCATCGTCGTACCCGAGACCTGCACCCAGACCTGGGACGCCCCCGGCCACCCCGGCGACCTCTACCACGCGCTCTTCTTGCACCAGTTGGGGCGCAACGGGGTGGAGGTCGTGAGGGAAATAACCTAGCCGTCAGCCGTCAGCATCAGCAAAGC
>JALZLY010000015.1 GCA_030858465.1 Deinococcota bacterium | reverse complement strand
CAACTGCTCGACGAGCGCCGCCGCGCCGGGCGCCAGCCGCCCGCCGAACCAGAGGCAGCCGTCAAGGTCGAAGACGAAGGCGCTGGCGTCTTGCAGGCTGGCAGTCTTTGTCCGAGCCGGCCCCGCGGTGACCTCAGCGAAAGCCATGGCGCTCCAGGAAGTCGATCAGGGCCCCCGGATTGCCCGAGCTGAAACCGTCCACGCCCCACTCGGCCCACTCGAGAATGCGCGGCCCCGGCGAGGCGCCGACGTGGACGCTTAAGCCCATCTCCTTGGCCCGGCGGATCCGTTCCTCGGTGGCGTACTCAGGGCTCGGCGTCCAGGCATAGAAGCCCTGCGCGATGGCCACGTCGAGCATGTCGAAACGCAAGGAGGGTTGCTCCCAGTCGATCAGCAAGAGCTTGGCTTCGGGCTCGAGCTCGCGCACCGCCAGGAGCGCCTGCACGTCAAACGACGAAAAAAGCACGCGATCCACGGCGCCACGCTCCTGAACCACCCGGACGGTCGCTTCGATCACGCGCTCTACCCAGGAGGCAAGCCTCCCCCGCGACTTGATCTCGAGGTTTAAGACCGCCCGCCCGTCAACAAGCTCGAGCACCTCCTCGAGGGTGGGGACGCGCTCACCGGCGAACTCGCCACCCTTCCAGCCTCCCGCGTCGAGTTGGCGAAGCTGTGCCAGGGTAAAGCTCTCGACCGGGCCACTGCCGTCGGTGGTGCGATCCACGGTGCGGTCGTGCATGAGGACCACGTGGCCGTCGGCGGTAATAGCCAGGTCCATCTCGAGCCTGTCGGCGCCCACTTCTATCGCCCGCTTGAAGGCGAGGAGCGTCAGTTCCGGATAGTCAGCGCTGTAGCCTCGGTGCGCCTGC
Source organism: Deinococcota bacterium (assembly GCA_030858465.1). Lineage (NCBI taxonomy): Bacteria > Thermotogati > Deinococcota > Deinococcota bacterium. The sequence continues at coordinate 2,480 of JALZLY010000015.1, read as the reverse complement.
ACAAAGACGTAAGGGTCCTTTTCGGCTATGGAATTACTGCTGAGCGTAAGACAGATCATGATGAGGCCAATCCCATATTTCACGCTTTCCCCTTTACTTGAGGCCACTTCGCGTAATCCCGCGGATAAAGGCCTGCTGCAAGAACATGAAGAGGATGATCGTCGGAATCATCACCAGAATGGCTGCGGCCATGAGGGGTCCTTGTACGATGCCCGAACCGAGTTCGTCGGAAAAGGCTTGCAGGCCGATCTGCAAGACGCGCATGTCACGGCTCGAGGTCATGATGAGAGGCCACAGGAAGTCGTTGTAGGAGCTGATAAACACGAAGATGAACACCGTGATGAGGGCCGGCCTCGAGAGCGGAACCACGATATGCCAGAGGAACCTCAGGCGCCCGGCACCATCGAGCCGGGCCGACTCCTCGAGCTCGATGGGAATGGTCATGAAAAACTGCCGGAGCAAGAAGATAGCAAAGCCGCTGGCGCCGTTGGGAACGATGAGCGCGAAGAAGGTGTTGATCCAGCCCAGGTTGCTGAGGATGAGAAAGTTGGCGGTGAGCGTGACCGTGGTTGGAATCATGAGCGTCGCCAGCATCATCATGAAGATGATCTCTTTGCCTGGAAAGTTCATCCGCGCGAAGGCAAAGGCGGCCAGGGTGCCCGTGATGCATTGCAGGACGGCCGCGCCGCCGGCGAAGATGAAGCTGTTGCGGAGCGAGCGCACGTAATTCAAACCCGCGTACGCTTCGGTGTAGTTTTGCCAGAAGAGTTCTCTCGGCAACGACAGCGAGCCGGTGGCGAGCTCGCCGGGCAGCTTGAGCGAAGAGAGCAAGGCCCAGATGAAGGGAAAGAGCCACACCAGGGCGGCGAAGGAGATGAGTGCCGCCACGAAGGCGGCACCCAGCCTCTCGTAGGAGCTGACGCTCGACCGTCGTTTCGGCCTAGCTGAGGTCGTCGCCTGTCCCGTCATCGCTCGTAGTTCACCCTGGCCCCGATGGTGAGGCGCTGAACGACGGTGAGCGTCACCAGGAAAACGAAGAGCACCACCGAGATGGCTGAGGCGTAGCCGAACTCGAGGCTCTCGAAGGCGCGCTGGTAGAGGTAGAACACCACCACCTCCGTGGACCGTACCGGCCCCCCGCCCGTCATCACGTAGACGCTCGTGAACACCTGAAACGAGTTGATCATCTGCAGGATCAAAATAAGGTAGGTGACCGGCATCAGCATGGGCCAGGTGATGTAGCGAAAGAGGTGCCAGCGTTGGGCGCCGTCTAAACGGGCTGCCTCGTAGTAATCCTCAGGAATGTCGAGGATGCCGGCCAGGTAGATGACCATGTAGTAACCCACCCCACTCCACACGGCCAGCAAGATGACCGCGGGCATGGCCCAGGTGGGATCCTGCAGCCAGCGTACGGGCGAGAGCTCGAAAAGTTGCAGAAAATAGTTGAGAATGCCAATGTTGGGGTGGTACATCCAGCGCCACACCACCGCCACGGCGACCGTCGAGGCGACCACCGGCAGAAAGAAGACCGTCCGGAAGACGCCTACGCCGCGCATCTTGCGGGCAAGGCCCAGCGCCAGGACCAGCGCCAGCGCCATCTGGACCGGCACGCTCACGCCAACGAAGTAGATCGTGTTCCATACCGAGTTCCAAAAGCGCTCGTCGGCGAAGAGGCGCTGATAGTTGTCGAGGCCGATAAAGGAGCTGACCGGGCGCAAGAGAAGCCGGTCGGTGAGACTCAGCCGGAAGACGTCGAAAGCGGGAAGATACTGGAAGGTGCCCAAAATGAGCGCGGCGGGCATGAGAAAAAGATAGGCGCTCAGGGCCTCCCCAAGCTTGCGGCGCCGCTCGGCAGAGAGAAAGCGCGCCCCTCCCGAAGAGCGGCGCGCGCTTTGATTTTTGCCCCTACCGGGCATACACCTGCAGAAGGCGGTTGGCTTCTTGCGCAGCGATATCGAGCGCCCGCTGAGGGTCAGTGCCCGCCAGCAAGATCTCCTCGGTCGCCGTGCCGTAGGCCGAGTGGACCTCGTTCCAGAAGGGGACCAGAGTGCGAGGGTAACCGTGGCTGCTCATCTGGTCGTAGGTCAATCGCGCTTCCGGAAGCTGCTCGAAACGCGCTTGCAGGGTCTCGGTCTCGAGCGCCGCCGGCATAGGCGCCATGTAGCCGGTCGCGGCGGCGAAGCGCGCGCTCTGCTCGGGGGCGGCCACCCACTTCAAGAACTCCCAGGCAGCCTGCCGCTCGGCCTCGCTGCCGGTATCCATGATGTAGAAGTTGCCGCCGCCGATGGGCGCGTAGCACTCGCTGTGGCACCAGAGGGTGGCCGCCCGCAGGTCAAAGTCGGCCTGAGTGAAGTAGTTCTCGAGGTTGGCGGTCGAAGCGAGGATCATCGCTTGGCGGCCCGCGAAGAAGTCTTCCGTCTGGCTGTCCGAGGCTACCGCGATGTCGCGCTCGACGAGCTCGAGCCAGAACTCGGCCACTT
>JALZLY010000014.1 GCA_030858465.1 Deinococcota bacterium | reverse complement strand
CCTTACCTCCTGACCCCAGCATGAACCCGGGCGCCCTCGCGGTCATCAGACCAAAGGCCCGGAGGTTTCTAGGACTTTAGACCTAGTACGAGCCTGGAAACCGCAAGGGAACCGGCTCGCAACGGGTTGTCCGCGCGAGCCGGTTGGGGTGTTGTCTGAGGTCTAGCGCACGCGGATGGGCAGGCGGGCGAAGGTGCCGCGCACGCGGTCGGAGGCGTAGCGGATCTCGTACGCGCCGGGCTCGGTCGGCGCGGTGAGGGTGAGGGGGCTGCCGCCCCGGGTGTAGGCGTAGTCGAGATAGGTCCCGTCGGGCGCATTGGCCAAGACGATGGTCAGATAGTCCTGCGGCCCGTCGGGCCCGGTCCAGGCGACCGAAAAGGACTCGCCCGCGCCGACCTCGGCCGGGGCCTCGAGGCTGATGGCGGCGGCCACCACCGTGATGGGCGCGCTCGCCAGCGTCGGGTTGGGGCTCTCCTGTTCCGTGGAGTAGCGGATCTCGTACGGTCCCGGCTCGGCCGGTGCGGTGAGCGTGGCGGGGTTGCCGTCGCGGGTGTAGGCGTAGTCGAGGTACATGCCCTCGGCTGCGCCCGTTTCGACGATGGTCAGGTAGTCGCCCTGGTTGTCGGGTCCGGTCCAGGTGATCTCGAAGGGGGCACCCGCCTCGACCTCGGCCGGGCCGCTGACGGCGATGTCCGCCCCCGTCACCGTGATGGGCACGCTGGCGAAGGTCCTGCGGCTGCTGTCGCTGCTGTAGCGGACCTCGTAGGCGCCCGGCTCGGTCGGCGCGGTGAGGGTGACGGGGTTGCCCCGGCTGGTGTAGGCATAAGAGCGGTAGCTGCCCTCGGGCGCGCCCGTTTCGACAATGGTCAGGTAGTCGTCGGGGTTGTTCGGCCCGGTCCAGGTCACCTCGAAGGAGGACCCCGCGACGACCTCGGCGGGGGCCTCCACGCCGACCTCGACTTCCCGCGGGGTAAAGGCTTCGCTCCGGCCGATCACCCGGGTGCCTCCCTCCGGCAGGGCCAGGTGGTAGCGGGCCTCGAGCGCGCCCGTCTCAGCGGGGATGCGCAGTTCGACCTGACCGCTGCTGCCCTGCACGTAGGCCCAGCCAAGATAGACCTCGTCGGGCGCGTCCGCTGGGACCACCGCGATCCAGTTACGCTCGCCCTCGGGCGCGCCCTCGTAGGCGACGCTCACCGTGCTCCCCGCGACAGGGTCGGCCGGCGTGACCGAGAGCGTCACCGCCACCTCCGGCGCCAGCTCGAAGGCGAAGTGGTTCTCGCCCTCGGGCGTGACTGTGAGGCCGCCGAAAAGTTGGGCCGCGCCAAAGGCGTCTTCGGCGAAGGCGCGGTAGGCGCCGGCGGCGAGCGCGCCGCGGAGCGTGCCGGGCGCGTCCTGGACGAATTCATAACCCTCGCCGGAGACGGCGTCCTCGAAGGTGACGCGGGCGCCGTCCGCAGCGGGTAGGCCGCCACGCGTGAGGAGGACGGTGACAAGATGGGTCGCCTCGGCCTCGGCAACCTCGGGAACCACGGTCTCGACGGCCCGGCCCAGGGCCGCCGCTAGTTCCGCCGCGCTCGTCGCGTTTTCGAAGGTGCCGACGCCCTCGAAGCTCGCCACGGCGCGCTCGGAGAGGTCGAAGCCGATGATCCTCAAGTCGATCTGGATGCCTTGCGCCCTCAGCCCCTCGGCGACCGCGCGCACGTCGCCGCCGCAGGACTCCTCGCCGTCGGTGACGAGCACAATGAGCTTGCGGCCCGCGGCGGGAAAGTCCGCCGCGGCGCGCCCCAACGACAGCGCGATGGGCGTCGCGCCCACCGCCTGAGTGTCCCGCACGGTGCTCAAGAGGGCCTCGCGGTCGACGCCCGCCATCGGCACGAAGAGTTCGCTGTCCTCGCAGGCGCCCGGCTCAAAGGCGCCAAGCCGCGAGCCGTAGACGCGCAGGCCCACGTTGAGGCCCTCCTCGCTCGGCAGGCCGCTCACGAAGGTCGTCAGGACGTCCTTGGCAGCGACGATGCGGTAGCGCCCGTCCGCGAGCTGGTTCCACATCGAGCCCGAGGCGTCGAGCACGAGTTGGACATAGGTTGCTGACGGGGTTGCTGACGGGGTTGCTGACGGGGTCTCTTGCGTTTGTGCCTGCGCTTCTCCCAAGACGGACAAGCTCAAGGCCAACAAGACGAACAGCGCCCCGACGAACCCTCTGGTGATTGCTGGTAGTGGCGGCAGTGACAGCACGGTATCCTCCCCAGATGATGCTCTTTCGGACTCAGCATAGGGCAAGTTTCGGCCTTGTCAAGAGCCGAACCGGCTCAAGACCGAACTGGGTCAAGGCCAAAACTGGGCGCATTCCAAAACGGTTGGATGAGACGAAGGGCCAAGGGCTAGGAGCCCTTAGCCCTTAGCAAAGATTAAGGCCAATGGCTGACCGCTGACCCCTGTGAGCTGTGAACGCTCAACCCACACCTCGCCCGCCGCAAGCCGTCAGAGCTTGCGTTCCCTGGCATAGAGGGCCGCCTGGACCCGGCCCTTCAGGCCGAGCTTGTCCAAGACGTTGCCGACATGCGTCTTAACCGTCTTTTCTGCGACCCCGAGCGCCGCCGCGACCTCCTTGTTGCTGAGGCCGCCGCTGATGAGACCCAAGACCTCGAGCTCGCGCGGGGTCAGGGTCTTGAGCGGGTCATCTGCTGGCTGGGCGAGGAGGGGCAGGAGGCCGGGGTCCAAAGCCATCTCGCCGCGCATAACCGCGCGAACGCCTTCGAGCAGCGCGCCCGGTCCCGAGTGCTTGACGAGGTAGCCCGCCGCGCCGAGGCGCAAGGCCCCCCGCACCGAGTCCTCGTCGGCCGACGAGCTGAGCACCAGGACCCGGGGCGGCGCGGGCAGCGCGCGCAGCCAGCCGAGGAGCTCGAGGCCGCTAGCGTCCGGGAGTTGCAGGTCGAGCAGCACCAGGTCGGGCGCCAGGGCCTCGGCGCGCTCGAGCGCCTCATCCGCCCGCCCGACCTCGCCGATAACCGCGAGGTCGGGCTGGAGGCCCAAATAGCCCTTGAGCCCTTCACGCACGATAGGGTGGTCGTCGACGATGAGGAGGCGGATCACGGCAGCCACGCCCGCACCGTCGCGCCGCCTTCCGGCCTCGAGGCGACGCTGAGCTCGCCGCCCTGCGCTTCGGCGCGGGCGCGCATGCTCATCAGGCCGAGCCCTGCCGAGGCGTCCGCCGTGAAGCCCGAGCCGTCGTCCTCGACCGTCAGCACCAGGCCGTTGCGACGCTCGAGCCTGAGCCGGACCTCGCCCGCCCCACCGTGGCGGAGCGCGTTGTGGAGCGCCTCCTGAGCGATGCGGTAGAGCGCCTCGGCCTGCGCCTCGCTGACGGCGACGTCCTCGAGCTCGAGCCGCACCCTAGCCGTGCCCGCGCCGCGCTTCGCCAGGCGCTCCAAGGCGGGCAGTAGGCCGCCGGAGAGCTCGGCGGGCCGCAAGACCTCGACGAGCGCGCGCAACTCGGCCTGGGCCGAGGCGATGAGCTCGGCGGTGCTAGCGAGCGCGCCCTCCCGGTGCTCCGCCTCGCCCTCGCGGGCGACGCGCAGGGCGAGCTCGGCGGCGAAGAGGAGCTGCGCGAGCGAGTCGTGCATGTCGCGGGCGAGGCGGTGACGCTCCTCGAGCACTGCGGCGTACTGCGCCTCGCGGCTGCGCGCTTCGGCCAGCCTCGAGCGGTCAAAGGCGGTGCCGAGCTGGCGGCCGACGGCGGTGAGAAAGCGCAGCGTCGCCTCGCTCAGGCGGGTGTCACCGGGGGCCGCCAGGTTGACGATGCCGACCGGCCCGTCCCTGCCGAGGAGCGGGACGCTGGCGTGGACCGAGAGCCCGCCGCGGTCGCCCGTGGCCGCCTCCAGGCGGCTGCAGGTGACCATGTTGACGCCGCGGTCGAGCCCGCCCCGACCGAGCAGGCCCAGGCACTCGCAACCTCCCGTGCAGAGCGGCGCGGCGCCGTCCCTGGCCAGGGCGGGCGGCAGGCCGGTAGCCGCGGCCAGCCTGAACGAGCTCTTGTGCGCGTTGCCCTCGAGCGCCCGGGCGACGAAGACCCAGCCCGCCTCGAGCCCCAAGAGCGCCACCAAGCGCCTCAGGACCGGGACCAGCGCGCGGCTGAAGTCGGGCTCCTCGTTGAGGAGCTCGCCGACGGCGTTCATCACCGAGAGTTCCTGAAGGCGCTTCTCGAGCGCTTCTTCCTCCACCTCGGCAGTCTACCGCGGCGGCGTGAGGGCGCCGCCTGGAAGGGCCTCGAGGCCGTGAGACCTGGCAAAGGCTGCCGTGTGAGGAGATGCTGTGAGAACATCGTCATGAGATTCATAGTTTTGTTGCAAACCAAGGCCTAAGCTTACCTTGTAGCAGATTGCTGCTTGACGCCGTCTGAACGCGATTGGGGTACTGGAAAGTGGAATCTCGCTAGTTCCCTAGGGAGCATTCCTTCTCACGTGTAGGGACTTTTCGCCAGCGGAAGGTCACGTTGTCTAAAAAAGGAGGAAACAAGGTATGTCCGATCAAGACCGTAAAAACAATCCCGGTTTCACCAATTCGGGCCGCGGCTCCGGTGGTTCCGCGGCGCAAGACGCCAAGGATAAGGCGATGAGCGATGCCAAGGATGTCAAGGACAAGGTAGCGAGCGAAGCCGGGAACCTCAAGGATCAGGTGGTGGACGAGGCCAAGCGCGTCAAGGACGAAGCGCAGCAGCAGGTCTCCTCGGTCGTCAGCGAGAACAAGACGCGCGCCGCCGACGAGGTCGGCAGCGTCGCCCAGGCCTTTAGGGAAACCGGCAAGCGCCTGCGCGAGGAAGACCATGGGGCGGTAGCCCAGTACGCCGACCAGCTCGGCGATCAGGTCGAACGCGTGGCGGGCTACCTCCGCGACAAGGACATGGGCGCGATGATCGGCGACCTCGAGAACATGGCCCGCCGTCAGCCCGCGCTCTTTATCGGCGGCGCGGTGGCCGTGGGCCTGCTCGCCTCGCGCTTTTTGAAGAGCTCGGCGAGCAGCATGAGCCGCGGGGGAAGCTACGGTGGCGGCTACGGTGGCGACTACAGGGGTGACTACAGGGGCGACCGGTACGACGCCCGTAACAGCCTCCGCAACGAGACCGGCGGCCAGACGGACGAGTCGAAGGAGGGATGATGCCTCCCAAGGACGACACGCCGACACCGCCCAAGGTGCGAACCGATACCGCTCCCAGGCTCGAGGACCCTCGTGCGCCGGCCGAGGCTCCGCGCGTGGCAGCTCCGGCGAGCAGTGGCGACCGTCCGCTGGGCGAGCTCTTTTCGGAGCTCTCTCAGGGCGTCACCACGCTGCTCAGTCAGGAAATAGCCCTGGCCAAGGCCGAGGTGAACCAAAAGGTCTCGCGGGCCGCCAAAGACGCCGTTTCCCTGGCGATAGGGGGCGTTCTCGCCTTGGGAGGCTACCTGGCGCTCATCGCCTTCCTCATCATCGTGCTCACCTTCTTGGTTCCGCTATGGATATCGGCGCTCATCGTGACGCTGCTGTTTCTCGGCGTCGGCTACATCTTTATCCAAAGGGGCCTCAGCGACCTGAAGCGGTTGAACCCGGTGCCGGAAAAGACCATCGAGTCGCTTCAGGAAGACAAGGAATGGGCGAAGGAGCAACTCAAATGAACCAGGATGACAAGGTGAATCCGGCCGACCCCGGGGACAAGACACCCGAGGAAATCAAGGCCGATATAGAGCGGACTCGGGCCGACATGAGCAAGACGGTCGACGAGCTTCAGGACAAGTTGAACCCCGAGTACCTCAAGGCGCAGGCCAAAGAGCAGGCGCAAGACGCCTTCGAAAACGTCAAAGAGCAGGCGCGGGAGAAGATTATCGGCGTCAAGGACAGTGTCGTCGAGGGTGTAGAAGAGAGAGTTCACGACACCGGCGAAAAGATCGGCGAGGTGAGCGCCGAGCTGACCGAGTGGGTCAGGTCCAATCCTCTGTCGGCGTCGGCGATAGGCGTGGGTTTGGGTGTCGGCTTGGTCATGCTGGGTAGAGCCAAGGGTTCATCCCGCGCTTCCTCTCGGGGCTCCTCTCGCGGCTCCTACCGTGCGGACTACGGGATGAACCATGGCCGTTCAAGCTACGGGCCGCGCCGCGACTACGACTACTCCTCCTATGGCCAAGACGGCCTAGGGGCGGGCCGTTACGCTCGAGAGTCCTACTACGGCTCGAGCTATCAAAGGAGTGACATGGACAGAGATATGGACAGGGACATGGACAGGATCGACGGCGGCTACGGCCAGGGGCAATTCTACAGCGAGGTCTACGACCCGGCGAATCCCTACGACCGAAACCGCGACGATTATGACTACGACTATGACTATGAGGAGTCCGGCGGTCTCTCCAGCCTCCTCGATTCGGTCCGGCATAATCCTGTGCCGGCGCTGCTCACCGTGGGTCTGGGCTGGTTCTTGCTGAACAAGTTGAGGGGCTCCTCCGACGAGGATTACTCCCAGAACTACTACGGCCGCGACGACTACGACGAAGGCCGCTACTACGGTCAGGGCTATCAGGGCGGCATCAGGGAGAGAGGCCGTGACCTCTCGCGGCGGGCCGGGCAAGCCGCGGGTGACGTCAGGCGGCAGGCCGGCCGGGTCGGCAGCCAGGTCGGTGAGCGGGCAGGTCAGGTCGCCCATGAGGCCAGAGACCGCGCCAGCGAGTTGGGCAGCGAAGTCAGAGACCGGGCCAGCGAACTGGGCGACCGGGTCGGGGACGCCGCCAGCGGCGTCAGAGAGCAGGCAGAGCATGTCGCCGACACCGTCCGCGAGGGGGTGGGCGAGGGCGCGGAGTTCGTGAGTGACCAGGCGCGCTACCTCCGCGACCAGGCGCGCTACGGCACCCGGCAGGCCAAACAGGGCGTCGATCAGATGCTCGAGGAGCATCCCTTGGTGGTCGGCGCCATGGCGCTCCTGCTCGGCGCGGCGATAGGCCTCATGGTCCCCTCCACGCGCAAAGAGAACGAGCTCATGGGCGAGACCAGGGATCACCTCTTCGAAAACGCCCGGGGACGGGTGCAAGAGGCCGTCCAAAAGGCTCAGCACATCGCGGAGGAGACCGTCAGCGAGGTGGTCGACACCGTCAAGGAAGAAGCCGGCAAGCAGGGCTTGGGCGACGAGGCCCAGAAGGCGCAGAGCTCTCTGGACTCCTTGGCCAACGAAGCCAAGAGCGCCGCCGAAAAGGCCAAGGACGTCGCCGGCAAAGCGGCCGAACAGGGCAAGGAGACCGCCAAACGCGAGACCGAAAAGGCCAAGGACGACCTCAAGAGCTAGCTCTCGAGGACCAGCTTTTAGCGGGCCCGCCACATGTGGTGGGCCCGGCTTCTTGATGCGGCTCTCGATCCACCTCTCGATCCATCTAGAGGTGGCGTGACGGCCGCCGGGGTAGGATGAGCTATGGCGGATATTCCTACCCTCGGCGGCATCATTCCCCCCGTGCCCACCCCCTTCGACGCTGCGGGAAAGCTCGACCTGGGCGGCTTGCAGCGCGTCCTGCGCGCGCTTGCACCCCAGGTGGACGGCTTTCTCGTCCTGGGCAGCAACGGCGAGGCGGTCTACCTCGCCGAGGACGAGCGCCGCGAGGTGCTGGCGGCGGCCCGTGAGGCCATCCCCCGGGACAAGCCGATGATCGCCGGCACCGGCGGTGAGGCGACCTGGCTGGTGGCCGAGCGCAACCGCCTGGCCGCGGAGGCCGGCGCGGACTGCGTCCTCGTCCTGCCGCCCTTTTACTATCAGGGCCGCATGAACGATGAGACCTTAGCGACGCACTATGAGGCACTGGCCGGGAGTTGCTCCGTCCCGCTCCTGCTCTACAACGTGCCCGCCAACACCACCATCGGCCTGTCGCCCGCGCTCATCGAGAGGCTGGCTGGGCACGAGAACATCCACGGCCTCAAGGACTCGAGCGGCAACATCGTTGCCCTCACCGAGATCATGCGCCGGGTGCCGGAGGAGTTCACGGTGCTTACCGGCAACGCGCCGACGCTGCTGCCCGCGCTCTCGCTGGGCGCGAGGGGCGGCATCCTGGCGGTCGCCAATGTGGCGCCGCAAGCTTATGGAGCGATTTTAAAGCACTTTCAGAGAGGCGAGATAGCCGAGGCGCGCGCCTTGCAGTTGCGCACCAACCCGCTGGCGCTCGCCGTCACCGCACGCTACGGCGTGGCCGGGCTCAAGGCGGCGATGCGCGCTCGGGGCCTGCCGGCAGGCTATCCGCGCGCCCCTCTGCGGGACGTGAGCGAGGCGCAAGGCCGGGAACTTGGCGCGCTGCTGGAGGGGCAGGGGCTCGCTCGAGGCGATATTCGCGCCTAGCCGTGCCCAGCCTTCCCGGCAAATGGCGCAGCCTGTGGCTGCTCGCCCTGGCCGAGCTCCTGGCGATGTCGCTGTGGTTTTCCGCCTCGGCGGTCGTGCCACAGCTCACCGCCGAGTGGAGCCTGAGCGGCGCGCAGAGGTCCTGGCTGACCATGAGCGTGCAGCTCGGCTTTGTGGCCGGGGCTGTGGTCAGCGCCGTGCTCAACCTCGCCGACCGCCTCTCGGCGCGCTGGCTCTTTAGCGCCTGCGCGCTTCTCGGCGCGGGCCTAAACGCCGCCATCGCCCTGCCCGGGATGACGCCGGAGGGGGCGCTGCTCCTGCGCTTTCTGACGGGCGCGACCCTGGCCGGGGTCTACCCACCGGGGATGAAGCTGATGGCGACCTGGTGCCAGGCCGACCGCGGCCTCTGCATCGGTCTGCTCGTCGGCGCTTTGAGCGTCGGTTCGGCCACGCCCCATCTTCTGAACGCCCTGCCGCTCCTGGGCGCCGGCTTGCCGGACTGGCGGCCGGTCCTGCTCTTGTCCTCGGGATTGGCCCTTGTCGCGGCGCTGCTGGCCGCCCTCTTCATCCGCAGCGGCCCCTTCCTGGCGCCGGCGCCCAGGCTGAACTGGCGCTACGCCGCCGAGGTCGTCACCAACCGCGGCGTGCGTCTCGCCAACTTCGGCTATCTCGGCCACATGTGGGAGCTCTACGCGATGTGGGCCTGGGTGCCGCTCTTTCTCTTGGCGAGTTATGAGCAGGCGGGCCTGAGCGAAGCCTCGGCGCGTCTGGCGGGCTTTTCGGTCATCGCCGTGGGGGGGATCGGCTGCGTCCTGGCGGGGCTTCTGGCCGACCGCTGGGGGAGAGTGCGCGTCGCCTCCTCGAGCCTGGTCGTCTCCGGAGCCTGCGCGCTCACGGCGGGTTTTCTCTTTCATTCGCCGCTCCTTCTGACCGCGCTCTGCCTCATCTGGGGTTTCGCGGTGATCGCCGACAGCGCCCAGTTCAGCGCGGCGGTGAGCGAGCTCGCCGACCCGCGCTACGTGGGCACGGCCCTGACGGTGCAGACGAGCCTGGGCTTTCTGCTGACGCTGCTGAGCATCCGCCTGGTGCCGCCGCTCGAGGCGAGCCTGGGCTGGGGCTGGGCGTTCGCCGTCCTGGCACTCGGCCCGGCCTTCAGCCTCTGGAGCATGGGGCGTCTGCGCCGCCTGCCTGAGGCCGTCAAGATGGCGTCTGGAAACCGCTGAGGGCCCAAGGAGAAAGAGAGGCTAGGGCCGGCTCATCGCCGCGACAAGGGCCCTGGCCCTCTCCCAAGCCTCGGCGAGCGCAATGAGCGAGACGACCCCGACGAGGTCGGCGGGAAGTGCGCCGTGCCAGGTTTGGGCGTCTTGTAGCCGTTCAAAAACGTGGAGGTAGGGGCAGCGGCTCGAGGCCAGGCCCGGCGCCTCGGGCAGGAGCGCCTGTGGCTCCACGTAGGAATGCCAGTAGGGCTCGGCGGGAGGGCGGTCGGGGCGAATGGTGAGGGCGAACGCCGCGCCCACGGGAGGACGCGCCTCGAGCGCGACCGCTTCTTGCAGGAGGTGCGCGTAGAGCAGCGCGTCAAAGGCACAAAAGACATGGCGGCTTTCGCTCCCCGCCAGGCGCAGTTCGTAGCGGGTCGGCGCGGCGCTGGTGATGCGCCTCAGGACCGAGGCGCGGCTTTCAGCGTCGGCGTCACCCCCGAGGTTTGGCTCAGCTGAGGGCCGGATGTCGAGCAGATCTTCCAGCCTGAACTCCTTGCCGCTGATGCGTTTCAGCGCCCATAGCATGTGGGCCAGCAATTCCAGGTCCAGCAAGGCGGGAGCTTCTTTGGCCCAGCGGTAGACGGTCGTCCTCGACACCCGGCGGGGAGCCAACTCCTTGCTGAGGCGGTAGGGCGTGATGCCCTCGCGCTCGAGCACTTCGGGCATTCTCCAAGTCACCCCGGCGTTCATGAGATGCATCATACCATGAGGCGAAACCAAAGGAGGTGAAAGTGACATACTCCCCGGACTGGAAGTCAGGGGCTTCTCGTGCAACGCTTGCGTCACTTACCGCTACGAAGGACTCTAGCTCAGAAGAACTCGTCGAGGCCCCGGTAGAAGGCCAGCTTCTCCAGGTCGGGCTCGAGGCCGCCCTGAATTACACTGGCAGCGGCTAGCACGGCGGTTGAGTGGGCGGATGACCGGTCTGGCCTCCTACCGCCGCTACCTGCCCATCCTGGGGCAGGTCTGGCGCCTCTCCTTGCCGGTCATCGTCGCCAACCTGTTCATGACCATGGTCAACGTCGTGGACGTATTCATGGCGGGCCGGCTCGGCCCCGTGGAGATCGCCGCGGTGGGCATGGCAAGCAGCGTCCGCCTGCTGGTGCTCATCGCCATCCTGGCGGTGACGGCGGGCTCGATGGCCCTGGCGGCGCAGGCGCACGGCGCGCGCGACCCGGCAGGCGTCTCCTTCGTCGCCCGCCAGTCCTACTCGCTCACGCTGATCTTGGGCCTCACGCTCAGCGTCATCGGCTGGTTCGCCGCCGAGCCGCTGCTGACTTTTTTGAACAGCGGCGGCGACCCGAGAGCGGTGGAACTGGGCGCGGCCTACTTGAAGATTCTCTTCCTGGGCACCATCTTTTTAAACTTCAACTTCGTCAACAACAGCCTGATGCAGGGCGCGGGCGACACCGTCACGCCGCTCTACATCACCGCGGGCATCAATGTCTTAAACGTGCTCTTCAACTACCTGTTCATGTTCGGCCCCGGCCCGCTGCCCGCCTACGGCGTCGCCGGCGCGGCGATGGGCACGGTGCTCTCTCGCGTCATCGCTGCGGGCGTGGGTTTTTACATCTTCAGGTCGGGCAGAAACGTCATCAAGATCCTTCCCGGTTCTTACAAGCCCGACCTGACGATGTTTCGTGACATCCTCGCCATCGGTATTCCTTCGGGCCTTCAGGGCGTGGTGCGCAACAGCGCGCAGCTTTTCGTCTTGCGCATCGTCACCTCGACGGCGGCGGGCAGCTACGGCGCAGCGGCGCTGGCCGTGGGCATCCAAATCGAGTCCTTGGCCTTTATGCCGGGCTTAGCCATCAGCGTGGCGGCGACGAGCCTGGTGGGGCGCTCGCTCGGCGCCTGGCAGGTGAGCGCGGCGCGCATCCAGGGTAACGTCGCCATCTTTTTGGGGGTGGTGGTGATGTCGCTTATCGCCCTGCCGCTCTTCGTGTTCGCGCCCGCCATCATCCGCCTTTTCGACCCGAGCGCGCACCCGACGGTGGTCGAGGCGGGCACGGCCTACATCCGCATCAACGCGCTCTTCCAGCCCCTCCTGGCCATCGCCATGGTCACCAACGGCACCCTGCGCGGCGCGGGCGACACCCGGCCGGGCCTCATCGGCACCCTCATCGGCCGCTGGCTGGTGGTGGTGCCCTTGGCCTACCTGCTCGCGCTGCAACTCGGCATGGGCGTCAACGGGGTGTGGTGGGCGCTGGTGACGGGCACGACCGTGCAGGCCCTCTACATCCTCCTGCGCTGGCGCAGCGGCACCTGGCAGGAGGTGGCCCTCAAGAAGACCAAGGTCTACCGCCGCTACCTCCACAACTTGCCCCAGCCCGCGCAGGCGCGCTTCTTGCACGAGGTGCGTGGGCCGCTGCTGGCCCTGGAGAACACCACCGAGCACGTCGGCAAAGACCGCGTCGAGTACCGCGGCGGCGCGGGCACCGTCACGGTGCGCTTCGAGGGGGGCGACTTCAGGCTCGAGGACCCGGGCAGTTGCGCTCCGACCTGGCGGCTGCGGGAAGGGCCACCGCACGTGGCCGCCAGTCACGATTGACCGTCAAGCTCTGAACTCGGTGTGAAGGGGCGTTGTAATCAACCCCAGGAAGGCAGGGGTATCCGCTTTGTCTACTGCATTCGATGAAATTCCAGTCGAGGAGACGGTTTCAGGGGCCGAAACCCGCTAGATTACAGCAACGAACCTCTGGAGGTCTTTATGTCCACGCTTTACCTTCTCGGCAGCGGCGCCGCCGTGAGCGACCCGCACCGCACCACCACCATGCTCGCCTTTGAGACAGGCGTCTCGGTCATCGCCGTGGACTGCGGCGGCGACGCGGTGCAGCGCCTGATGGCCGCGGGAATCGCGCTGGAGAGGCTCAGCGCCTTCATCCTCAGCCACGAGCACCCCGACCACGTCTCGGGTTTTCCCCTGGTGATGGAAAAGCTGTGGCTGGCAGGGCGGCGTGAGCCCTTGCCCGTTTACGGCATCGCTCCGGCCCTGGATCAGGCCGAGCGCACCTTCTCGAGCTTCGACACCAGCGGCTGGAAGGGCATGCCCGCTATCCTCTGGCGCGAGGTGGCGCAAGAGGAGGGCGCCGAGGTGCTTCAGGACGACCACTGGAAGATCACCGCCTCACCGGGCGAGCATACCGTCCCCGTCATCGGCCTGCGGGTCGAGACAGCGAGCGGCACCGTCGCCTACTCCTGCGACACCGAGCCGGTAGCCTCCATCACCCGCCTCGCGCGCGGCGCGGACATCCTCGTTCATGAGGCAACCGGCGCCGGGCCGGGGCACAGCAGCGCCAGGCAAGCGGCGGAGGTCGCCCGCGAGGCCGGCGCCAAACGCCTCCTGCTCGTCCACCTGCCGCCCGAAAGCGACCTGGGCGAGGCGGAGATGGCGCAGGCGCGGGAGGTCTTCGCCGAGACGGAAAAGGGCGAGGAAGAGGGGCGCTATCCGTTCTAGTTCAGGTGCGGCTGGAGGCGCGCC
>JALZLY010000013.1 GCA_030858465.1 Deinococcota bacterium | reverse complement strand
GGTGCCGATGACGCACCGCCGCGACGCCCTGGCCGGGGCGGCGGCGTTCGTGCTCGAGGTCGAACGCTCTGCCCAAGGGGTGCCTGAGATGGTCGCCACGGTAGGGGAACTGCAGGTCGCACCCGGCGCCCTTAACGTCATTCCCGACCGGGCCGTACTCAGCCTCGACCTCCGGCACGCTGACGACGCCATCAGGGAACGTGCCTTCGCCGAGTTGGAGGAAACGGCGAAGCGCATCGCCGCGCAGCGCAAACTCGAGCTCCGCTGGACGCCGCTCGGCGCTCAGCCCGCCACCAGGATGGACCCGCGTCTGAGCGAGCTGCTCGAGGCGGCGCTGGGAGGGGGCGCCCTCAGGCTCGTCAGCGGCGCCGGCCACGACGCCATGATCATGGCCCGGCAGGTGCCCAGCGCTCTCCTCTTCGTGCGCTCGCCGGGCGGCGTCAGCCACCACCCCGACGAGACGGTGAGCCTGGAGGACGTGACCGAGGCGCTCGAGGTCGTGAGCCGCTTTCTGACGCTGCTCGAAAGCCAGCCGGAGACGCATGCCGCGCCATGACCTGATCGTCAGGGACGCGACCGACGTGCGGCCGGAGGAAACTCGGTGCTCGAGCCCGGCTTCGACGCCGACTTCGCACTCGTGGACCTGAAGGCAATCCACACCCCCAGCGAAACTTCCCTCCTCACCCGTCACAAGCTCAGTCCCTATCTGGGTCGGAGTTTTCGGGGCGTAGTCAGGTCGTGTTCAACCAAACACCCTTCTCGAGCTGAAACCATCTGCTACGGTTATTCTCTTGTGCTACAGTCCTTGTGCTACAGTCCTTGTGCTACAGTCTAGGACAGAGGTGAAGGCAATGGACAAATCACGGTCTTTAGAGCCAACCGCTGGAGAAACCATCCAGATGCGGACAGCGATAGAGGGATACATCGCGGAAATAGAGCGGCTACGAGAACAGATGCAGCGTGACCACGCCGACATAGAGAGGTCCAGGGAAAGAACGCGGGCCATGCTGGCGCAGCTAAAGGCTGTCTAAACCGTGCTCAGGCAGCTTTACGAGCTAGCCAAGCAATTGTTCTCACTGGCGCAGGAGACCCAGCAAAACAAAGCGGACATCAAGGCCTTGCAGGAGCAGGTGGAAGAGCTGACCAACGTGGTACAAACGTTGGCGTTCGAACTTCGTCGCGCCCGTGAGAACGAGGCGCACGAGCGAGAGAAGATGGCGCTGCGCCTCGAGAACAGCTTGTTGCGGTTCGAGCGTCGCCTGCCGCAAGATGGCGAAGGGCGCGAATAATTCGTCAGGGCTGTATTCGACCATCATGGACATGGAGACTACTCATGACCCTCTTCGGACAGACGCGAACCCAAGTCAAGCCGGACCACGCCATCATCGCCCCGGACGGCCACGTCCCGACGGCCCTGTCGGGCTGGAAGGACGCGCAGGCCGTCGTCCTCATCTCGCCGCAGCTGGGCGCGCGCTTCAGCCAGTACCTGACGCTGATGGAGGCGGGCGGCGAGGGGGTGAGCCCGCTGCCCGGCCTCGAGCGCTTTCTCTACGTCCTGGGGGGCGGCTTGCACCTGCACATCGAGAGCAGCGCGACCGAGCTCGCGCCCGGCGGCTTCGCCTACCTGCCCGCGGATACTCCCCACACCCTGATGGCCGAGGTGGCCAGTCGCCTCTGTGTCTTCGAGCGGCGCTACCTCGCGCTCGGCGAGGCCGCGTCGCCCGCCATTCTCGTCGGCAACGAAGCGGAGGTCGCGAGCGAGGCCTTCATGGGCGACCCCGGCCTCACCGTCAAGAAGCTCCTGCCCGAGCTTCCCGGCTTCGACATGGCGGTGAACACCATGCTTTTCGCGCCGGGCACGCCGCTGCCCTTCGTCGAGACGCACGTGATGGAGCACGGACTACTCATGCTGGGCGGCGGCGGCATCTACCGACTGGGGGACCACTGGTACCCGGTGACGCAGGGCGACGCCATCTGGATGGGTCCCTACTGCCCACAGTGGTTCGCTGCGCTCGGCAAGGAGCCCGCCAAGTACCTCCTCTACAAGGACGTGAACCGCGACCCCTTCACCTCCTGGGAGGAAGGTTGATGCTGCTCGAGGACTAGAGGTGCTAGGCGTTCAAAGCGTGTAAGGCAACCTCACATCCGGAAAAGCCGGGTCGAAATCCTTGCTGTTGCGCGTCACCAGCAGGCAACCGTTCCTGCGCGCGGTCGCGTAGATGATCGCGTCCGGCAGCTTCACGCGCTGCTCTTTGCGAATGCCGATCGCCTCTTCCGCTACAGCATAGTCCAGGTGGATCACCTTGAACGCCTTTAGAAACCTCCGCAGAAACCTCTCCTGATCTGCGTCCCTAGCACCTGCCAGCACCTCCATCCAGGTGATGATGCTGATAAGTTTGTCGCGGTAGCGGGAAAGCTCTCGAGCCGCTTCGGCAATGCCGTTCAAATAGTCGATGAGGATATTGGTGTCGAAAACGGCCTTCATGACCATTCCGAGCGAAGGCGCGCTTCGTACTCGAGGCCGTCCAGCGGATCGTCTTTCCACAGGCCGAAGGCGTCATCCATCCCGACCTCGGCACGTCTTTCCAAGTACTCCGCGACCGCCCGCCTGATCAGTTCCGCTCGTGACACGTTCTCTTTTTTGCTGAGTTCGGTAAGCTCCCGAAGCTTATTTTCCGGCAGATCAACGATGGTTCTCATGGCTTCATTATATCATTATATATCGTCATCATATATCATGCACAGCCATCTTCTGCCAAATGCGTAGCCGTACTGCTATACGACCTTTTTGCAGACAAGGCTGGGGCAAAGCGGTAAACTGAAGGATGAGCGTCGACCACGAGTTCAGCATGACCCTCAACGGTGAGGCCGTGAGGGTCGCGGGCGTCTCCCCCACCTCGACCCTGCTCGAGTTCTTGCGCCGTCGCGGCCTGAGCGGTGCCAAGGAGGGCTGCGGCGACGGCGACTGCGGCGCCTGCACGGTGGCTATGCTCGGCCGGGGGCCGGACGGGCGGCCAGGCTACCAGGCCGTGAACGCCTGCCTGATCATGCTCGGCTCGGTCGCCGGGCGAGCACTCATCACCGTCGAGGGCCTCTCGCCCCGGCTCGGTACGCTGCACCCAGTCCAGGAGGCGATGGTGAGGACGGGCGGCTCGCAGTGCGGCTACTGCACGCCGGGCTTTGTCATGAGCATGTTCGTAGCCTACTATAACGGCGGCGTGACGGACGCCGCGCTCGAGGGCAACCTCTGCCGCTGCACGGGCTACTCGGCGATCCGCCGGGCGGCGGCCCTCCTGGAAGGGCCGCGGGAGGACGACCCCTTTCTAAAACCTTTAGAGCGCGTTCCCGAACTGAAGCCCCTCGCCTACGAGGTAAACGGCCAGCACTTCTTCAGGCCGACGACGCTCGAGGGGGCCATAAAGCACCTGCGCGACTTCCCGACGGCCAAGCTCATGGCCGGGGCGACCGATCTGGGCCTGGATATTGCTCGGCGTCACCGGCACTTCCCGGTGATCGTCTCGCTCGAGGCCGTTTCCGAACTCAAGGGGCTCGAGGAGGCCGAGGATCATGTCGAGCTGGGCGCGGGGCTGACCCTGAGCGAGCTGATGGTCCGCTTCCGGGGCAGACTGCCCGCCCTGGACGAGATGCTTCACCTCTTCGCCGGGCGGCAGATTCGCAACCGCGCGACCATCGGCGGCAACCTGGGCACGGCCTCGCCGATCGGCGACCTCGCGCCGGTCTTTTTAGCGCATGACGCCGAGGTTCGTCTGCTGGGAGCGGAGGGTGAGCGGCTGGTGCCCATCGCGGACTTCTTTACAGGCTACAGGCAGACCGTGCTCGCGCCCGGCGAGCTCATCGCCAGCGTGCGCCTTCCCATGACGCTCGCTCCCGGCGCGGTGCGCGGGCTCAACCGGAGCTACAAGGTCTCGAAGCGTCCCGCCGACGACATCAGCACCGTGGCCGCGACCTTTGCGCTCGACTTGGACGAGAACGACGAGGTCGTAAAGGCGCGCCTGGCCTACGGCGGCGTCGCCGCCACCCCGGCGCGCGCCTCGGCAGTAGAGCAGGCGCTCGTCGGCAAGCCCTGGAGTGGGGAGACGGTTCAGGGGGTCAGGCGCCTCCTCGAGGCCAGCTTCACCCCCCTCAGCGACGTGCGCGGCAGCGCCGGCTACCGGCGGCGGCTCGTCGTCAACCTCTTCGACAAGTTCCTCCTTGAGACGAGCCCCCCCGAAACGAACCGGGGGAGGTGAGCGCGTGAGCAACACTAGCAAGGCGAAGTCCCAGCCCACGGGGATTTCCGTTGGCCACGAGAGCGCCGTCGGCCACGTCAGCGGGAGGGCGGTCTACGTAGACGACGCGCGGCGGCCGGACGGGATGCTGTCGACCTGGCCGGTGATGGCCCCGCACGCGCGGGCGCGGATTACCCGCCTGGACGTGAGCGGCGCCTACGGGGTTTCGGGCGTCGTCACCGTGCTCGGCGCCGAGGACGTGCCGGGTGAGAACGACTCGAGCCCGCACACCCACGACGAGCCCCTCTTTCCAGGGGACGTGCGCTACTGGGGCCAGCCCGTCGCCTGGGTGGTGGGCGAGACGGAAACGGCGGCCAGGCTCGGCGCGGCCGAGGTCGTCGTCGACTATGAACCTTTGGAAGCCCTGCTCAGCTTGGAGGCAGCCATTGAGCAACGCTCCTTCCACACCCCCGAGGGCCTGAAAATCGCGCGCGGCGAGGCCGAGGAGGCGCTGGAGAGGGCGGACTACAAGCTCTCGGGCGAGGTCTTCATGGGCGGCCAGGACCACTTCTACCTGGAGCCCCAGACGTCTTGGGCCCTGCCGGAGGAGGACGGCAGCGTCCACGTCCACGCCTCCACCCAGCACCCTACCGAGACCCAGACCATCGTCGCGCGCGTCCTCGGCCTTGCCAAGAACCGGGTCGTCGTCACCTGTCCGCGCATGGGCGGCGGCTTCGGCGGCAAGGAGTCGCAGGCCAACGCCGTCGCGGCCATCGCCGCGCTGGCCGCGCATAAGACCGGGCGCCCCGTGCGCATCCGCTTCAAGCGTGACCAGGACATGATCATCACCGGCAAGCGCCACCCCTTTCTGGGGCGCTACGAGGTGGGCTTCAGCAAAAAGGGCGAGCTGCAGGCGCTCAAGGTGCTGCTCTTTTCCGACGGCGGCTGGAGCAGCGACCTCTCCGAGCCGGTCTTGAGCCGCGCGCTGTTTCACATCGACAACGCCTACTACTGTCCGCATCTCAAGGTCCAAGGCTGGGTCTGCAAGACCAACAAGACCTCGCAGACGGCCTTTCGCGGCTTCGGCGGCCCACAGGGGATGCTGGTCGTCGAGGATGTCTTGGACCGCGTCGCCCGGCACCTGGGCCTGCCGCCCGAAAGGGTGCGCGCGCGCAACTTCTATAGGGGCTCGGGCGAGACCAACACCACCCACTACGGCCAAGCCATCGAGGACAACAGGCTCGCGCGGGTCTGGCAGGAGGTCATGGAGGGTGCACGCTGGGACGAGCGCAGGGCCGAGGTCGCGCGCTTCAACGCTTCGCATCCCCACCTCAAGCGGGGCCTCGCCGTCACCCCCGTCAAGTTCGGCATCTCCTTTACCAAGACGCTCCTCAATCAGGCGGGAGCGCTCGTCCACATCTACTTGGACGGCTCGGTGCAGCTCAACCACGGCGGCACCGAGATGGGCCAGGGGCTTCACGTCAAGATGAAGCAGGTGGCCGCTCGAGCCCTGGGCCTGCCCCTAGCGGCCGTCCGCGTCATGCCGACGAGCACCGACAAGGTGCCCAACACCTCGCCGACGGCGGCTTCGAGCGGTACCGACCTGAACGGCCAGGCGGTCAGGGAGGCCTGCGAGACCTTGAAAGCGCGCCTCGCCCCGATCGCCGCGGCGATGCTGGGAGCACCACCCGACACGCTCGTCTTCGAAGCTGGTTGGGTTTACAGCGAGGGCGGCGCGGAACAGCGGATCGGCTTTGGAGAGGTGGTCAAGCAGGCCTACGCCGAGCGCGTCAGCCTCTCGGCGACGGGCTACTACGCCACGCCGACGCTGCACTACGACCCGGCGAAGGGCCGCGGCAAACCCTTTTACTACTTCGCCTACGGCGCGGCGGTGAGCGAGGTCGAACTCGACGGCTTTACCGGTATGTACACGCTGCGCCAAGTCGACATCGTCCACGACGCCGGCGAGTCCTTGAACCCGCTCGTGGATTTGGGTCAGATCGAAGGCGGCTTCGTCCAGGGCCTGGGCTGGCTCACCTGCGAAGAGGTCGTCTGGGACGAGAGCGGCCGGCTGCTCACCTTCGCACCGAGCACCTACAAGATTCCCACCATCCACGAGGTGCCCGAGAGGTTCAACGTCGCGCTGCTCGAGCGCGCCGCGCAGGACGGCGTCATCTACGGCAGCAAGGCGGTGGGCGAGCCGCCGCTGATGCTGGCCCTGTCGGTCCGCGAGGCGATCCGCGACGCCGTCGCCGCCTTTGGCGAGGCAAGCCAGGTGCCACTGGCCTCTCCCGCCACGCCCGAGGCCGTCCTGCGGGCGATCGAAACCGTCAAGGCGACCGCGCCGAAGACCGGCAAAGCGAAGGCCGGCAAAGCGCTGGTGCCGGGGGACTGAACCGGCGGTCGGGCTTCACGCTAGAATGATGTATGTCTGATGCATGTCCAGCGCGCGCCGACGGGTCCGGGTGAGCAGGCTGTCCGAGCAAGGGCTCGAGGGGTAGCGGCGTGAACTGGCTCGAGCGCGCCCAAGAGCTGTCCCGCAAGAGCGAGCCTTTCGTCATCGCCACCGTCGCCCGGGTGCGCGGCCACGCCCCGCGGGGCGCGGGCAGCAAGATGCTCGTCACGGCGGATGAGGTCTGCGGCAGCGTGGGCGGCGGCAACCTCGAGCAGACCGCTACCCAAAGGGCCAGGGCGCTGCTCCAGGGTGGGCAGGCATCCCCCGAACTGCTCACCGTCCCCTTAGGCCCCAAGGGCGGCGACCACGGGGTGCAGTGCTGCGGCGGCGAGGTGACCCTCCTGCTCGAGAAGGTCCATTCCCAGAGAGCGCAGGTGGCCGTCTTCGGCGCCGGGCACGTGGGCTGGGCGCTCGCGCAGGTCCTGCAACTCCTGCCCATCGAACTGCACCTCATCGACAGCCGCGCCGCCTGCGTGGCGCCGGAGCGGCTGGACAAGCTCTCCCCCGAACGCGCCGCCACGGTGCGGCTTCACAACCCGCAAATCCCCGAGACCGTCCTCGCGGACCTTCCCGCGGGCACGCACGTCCTTGTCCTCACCCACGATCACGCCGAGGACCTGGCGATTCTGGATATGGCGCTGCGCCGCAAGGAGCTGGGCTCGCTCGGGCTGATCGGCTCCGTGAGCAAGTGGGCGCACTTTAAGCGCGAACTGGCGGCGGCGGGCCTCAGCGACGACGACCTGGCGCGCGTCACCACGCCCATCGGCCTGCCGGGGGTGCCGGGCAAGAGCCCGCCGGCGATCGCCATCGCCACCGCCGCGCAGCTTCTCACGCGGCTCGAGCTCGAGGACGCGGCTTTTTTCTAGCCCACGGGCTTCTGGACTCACGGGTTTCCGGGCTCCAGGCCCGGCGCAAACCCAACCCCGGCCGGGTAGCGGCCGGGGCTCGAGGAGGAACGTGGGAGACGCTGCATCGTCTCTAGAGCGAGCATAGCACCACCGGCCGGTAATGCCGGGGTAAATGTCACACCTCGGCCACTGTGACTTCGAGCCCGGCCGCGAGTGCTGGGGTGTAAGCGCTGGGGTATAGTGGGCTCATGACCAAGCCTTGGCCACCAAGCGGGTGTAGAAGGGCAACGACTAGAGCAACTCTCCTGACCCTGCTCGCCCTGACTCTGCTCGCCCTGACCCTGTCCGCCTGTCTGCCGCTCCCCAGGATCGGCTCGAGCGAGGTGCCGGACGACCCCGTCTATCTCGCCCACAGCGAAGCGCTCATCGCGGCGATCGCCGAAATCGCCGAAGGTCTCACGCCCAGGCCCGACTACAGCCCCCTCGCGGTGACCGGCCGCGCCTACGGGTTCATCGGCCTGTCGGCGAGCTCGAGGAGCGGCGACAGCACCTTCCTCAGCTTTACCCTGGCGGGCGAGGAGGGCAGGACCACGCTCACGCCCAGGGGCGGCGGGCCGGGGGCTCGCCAGCTTATCGCCGGCATTCTCGCCGAACTCGACCGCCGCATAGAGCGCGCGCCCTAGCAAAAGGCTGTTCTCGCCTGGCCGACGCCCGCCCCGCCGCCCTGTATAATCCCTTAGCGCAGGAGGCGAGCATGGGCACGAGCAGCACAGACGAGACAAGGGTTACAGACGAGACAAGGGTTGACGAGACAAGGGTCGACGAGACAAGGGTCGATGTCAACTCGTTGAGGCAAAAGTACCTCGAGTTCTTCAGGAGCAAGGGGCACCTCATCTACCCCTCGGCGCCCTTGAAGAGCGACGACCCGGGGCTCATGTTCAACGTCGCGGGCATGCAGCAGTTCAAGCCTTACTTCCAGGGCGCCAGCCCGCGCTTTCCGGGCGTCGAGGGCGTCTGGCCGCGGGTGACCACCTCGCAGAAGTGCATGCGGGCGGGCGGCAAGGACTCGGACATCGAAAACGTCGGGCGCACCAGGCGGCATCACACCTTTTTCGAAATGCTCGGCAACTTTTCCTTCGGCGACTACTTCAAGAAGGAGGCCATCGTCTGGGCTTGGGAGTTCATGACCTCCGCCGAGTGGCTGGGGCTCGAGCCCGAGCGCCTTTACGTGACGGTGTTCGAGACCGACGACGAAGCCTACAAGCTATGGATGAACGAGGTGGGCATTCCCAAAGAGCGCCTTTCGCGCTGGGGCGAGAGCGAGAACTTCTGGCCGGCCAACGCCATCAAGGACGAACGCAGCGGGCCTTGCGGCCCCTGCTCGGAGATCTTCTACGACCGCGGGCCCGATTACGGCTCAGCGGACGAGACCGGCCCCAACACCGGCTCGGGCGACCGCTACCTGGAGATTTGGAACCTCGTCTTCACCCAGTTCAACCTGGTGGACGGCGAGCTGATTCCTCTGCCGCAGAAGAACATCGACACCGGCATGGGCTTCGAGCGCGTCGCCACGCTTATGTCACAAGCCAAAGACGCTTACGGCACCGAGCTGTTTCAGCCCACCATCCAGCGCCTGGTCAAGCTTTCCGGCGTTCCTTACGACGATATGGCAAGCGTGCCGCAGCGCATCATCGCCGACCATAGCCGTTCGGTGACCATGTGCATCGCCGACGGCATCTTGCCCGACAGCGACGGGGCGGGCTACGTCATCAGGATGCTGATCCGCCGCGCCAGCAGACAGGCCCATCTGCTCGGGCTGCGCGAGCCCGTCCTCCATAAGCTCGTCGATGGCGTCCTCGAGTCGATGGGTGAGCCCTATCCTGAACTCGAGGACGCGAGAGAACGCATCAAGACCATCGTCCGCGGCGAGGAGGAGCAGTTTTTGCGCACCTTGGAGGCCGGCATCGGGCGGGTGGGCAGGCTTTTGGACGAGCTCGAGGGCGACCGCCTGCCCGGCGAGGTCGCCTTCGACCTGTGGCAGACCTACGGCTTTCCGCTCGCCCTGACCGAGGAGATGGCCGCCGAGCGCGGCGTCAGCGTCGAGCGCGAGGCTTATAGGAAGGCCAGCGAAGAGGCCAGGGCCCGCTCGAGGGGCGAGCGCGACGCGGGCGGCCTCTTCGGGGGCAGGGATGCCCTGGGCGCGCTCGCCGGTGAGCACGGTGAGACCGCCTTCGAGGGCTATGACAGGCTCGAGAGCGAGGCCACCGTCTTAGCGCTCGTCAAGGAGGGCGAGCTTTATCCACAGGCTGTGGATAACGACGCGGTGGGGGTGATTCTCGACCGCAGCCCCTTCTACGCCGAGGGCGGCGGGCAGGTGGGCGACAGCGGAAAATTGGAATGGGAGGGCGGCAGGGCCCTCGTCTCCACCACCACCAAGAGCAAGGGGGGGCTCTTCATCCATCAGGCCAAGGTTCTGCGGGGCAGGCTCGAGCCCGGCATGAAGGTCCGCGCCTGCGTCGATCCCGCCCGCCGGGAGACCGAAAAGCACCACAGCGCCACCCACCTCCTCCACGCCGCCCTGCGCTCGGTCCTGGGTAGGCATGTCGCCCAGGCCGGCTCGCTCGTCGCCTTTGACCGCCTCCGCTTCGACTTCTCGCACCCCCAGCCCCTCAGCCAGGACGAAATCCAGCGCATCGAGAAACTCGTCAACTCCTGGATCCAAGCGGACTTCGCCGTGACTTGGGAGGTGGTCTCCATGAGCGAGGCGCGCCGGCGGGGCGCGATGATGCTCTTCGGCGAGAAGTACGGCGAGAGGGTGAGGATGGTGGCAATAGGCGACGCCACAGCGCGGAGCGCCGTCTCCACCGAGCTCTGCGGCGGCACCCACGTGCGCCGCAGCGGCGAGATCGGCCTGCTCTTGATAACCTCGGAGGAGGCGGTGTCGGCGGGCGTGCGGCGCATCGAGGCCTTGACGGGCATGGCCGCCCTGCGCTACGGCCAGGAATTGCGCGAGACGGTCGCGGCGACGGCCCGGCGGCTCGGCACCTCGCCGGCCGGCCTGGACGAGCGCTTGGGGCGCCTCCAGGCCGACCTCAAGGCCGCGCAGCGCGAGGT
>JALZLY010000012.1 GCA_030858465.1 Deinococcota bacterium | reverse complement strand
GTCGAGCAGTTGCGCCTGAGCGGGCGCGGCGTCTTTTTCCTGACCAACGCCTCGACGGCCAACTCGGTGACCCTCGCCGAGCGGCTCACGCATCTGGGAATCGCCACCGACCCCGCGGCGGTGGTCGCGCCGCTCACCCTGCTTGGGCGCCATCCCATGCTGGCTCCAGGGTGTCGGGCCTTCGTCGTCGGCAAGGACGCCGTTCGCCGCGCGCTCGAGGAAGCGGGCGCAGAGGTGCTCGAGCGGTCCGATGGTGCCTCGGTGGTGGTGCTGGGCAACGACTCGGCGCTGACCCTGGCCGAGCTCAGCTTAGCGGCGCGGGCGCTGGACGGTGGGGCAGCCTTGCTCGCGCTCAATCTGGACCGCCGCGTGCCGGTCGGCGGCGGCAGGGCCGTGCCGGGCGTCGGTGCCCTGGCCGCGCTGTTGACGACTACCACGGGCGTCCAGCCGCAGCTCGTCGGCAAGCCCTCGGCGTTTTTCTTTCGTGAAGCCCTGAACGTCTTTGCCCTGACCCCGGAGCAGGCGGTGATGGTGGGCGATTCGCCGGAAGCCGACGTGCGGGGAGGCAAGCGTATCGGCATGAGGACGGTGCTGGTGGGCGACGCAAAGGGCGATGCTCTGGCTGCCGGCTGCCAGCCCGATGTTCAGGTGCCCGACCTGACGGCGCTCGATAGGTTGCTCCTCTAGCGGCCAGCCCGACCTTCCTACACTCGGCCTTCTTTAGGGTGTACGGCGAGCAGGGCTTGCTCAGCCGCCGGGCTCTTTCGGCGCTGCACGGTCATGTTGGACCAGCGCCAGGATCTCCGCGCCGTAGCGCTCCAGTTTCACCGGGCCGATGCCCTTGACGCGGCTCAAGTCGCCCAGCGTTTGCGGCTTCTCGCGGGCGATGCGCCTCAAGGAATCGTTGGTGAGGACGATGTAGGTGGGCCTCTTCTCGCCCCTGGCCTTGGCCTTGCGCCAGCTCTCGAGGCGGGAGTAGAGTTCGGCGTCCGCTCCCGTCAGGGGCGTTTCAGCCCCGGCCTCGGCGGCTTGCACGTCCTCGCGTCCCTGCAGGGCGTTCTTGACGACTTCGCTCTCGGGTGAACGCTCGGCGGGGGTGGGCGGTGCGGAAGAGGCGGGTGCGGAAGAGGTGGGTGCGGGGGTAGAGGGTGGGGGAGCAGGGGAGGCCGGTTCGGTGTAGACCCAGCCGCTCCCGTCCTTGCCGCGCCGGAGCAAAAGGGCGCCCAGGGCGATGAGCAGGACGGCCAGCAGGAGCCAGCCGAACGGGCCCGCGCGGATGAGGCAGACGAGCAGGCCCAGAGCGACCAGGGCGCCGGCCGGATAGAGGGGCCAGCTCGAGGCGCGCGGCTCCAGGCGGTCGATGGCGAAAAAGCCCGCGCCCAGGCTCACTAAGATGGCGCCGACACTGCCGCCCAGGACCAGCCCCACGGCCAGCCCCGTGAGCAGGCTGCCGGCGACGAGAAAGGCGTAGCCGCGCCCTCGAGCGTAGACGTAGAGAAGGGCCGCGGCCAGGGTGCCGGCCCACAGCCAGGCGCCGGCCAGCCCGGAAAGGAACACCAGGACGAAGAGCGCCAGGGCGCCCAAGGCGATAAAGAGAATGCCGGTGATGCGCTCGTTGGACATGGGCCTCCTTGACCCTGGCGCGCGGTCGAAGCTTCGGACGGAACTACTGCCGGCAGTTCGGCCGGAACCGCTAGGGGCGTATGATACCGCAGTCTTGAAGCGGGCTCTATCGCGCCGTCCAAAGGGTCGCCGGCGGCGACCCGGCGTCGCCAGGTGACGGGTAAAGCCCTCGCGGGCTGCTCGAGCGGCTAGACTCGAGAAAGCCACCGCAGGGCGGACCGCGCGGACCGCGCTTTGAGGGGCGCCCGGAAGCGCCCGAAAGCGTAAGTACAACCCCTAATATCGCCGCCCTTTACGGGTAGAATGGCGACTGAACGAGGTCATCATGACGTTTGCGTTGACGCTACAGCTAGATCTTGCCGGGCCGCCTCATGCCGCCCTCGCCCCGGTGTATAGACCGGGGCCTTACTTTGGCGCCCCTACCCCTGGCGCCCCTAGCTCTAGCGCCGGCGCCGAACGCTGTACTCCGCAAGAAAGGAAGCAGGCATGATTCAAGATTCCCAACGCTTCAAGCCCTTTACCGACAGGCCCATCTCGCTCATCGGCGACCAGGGCCAGTGGCTGGGCCACTTCGAGCTCGACTTGAGCGAAGACGGGCTCAAAGGCTTTTACCGCGACATGCTGGCGGCGAGGCTTTTGGACGAGAGCCTCACCCGCATGCAGCGCGGCGGCAAGATCAGCTTCGCCGCGCCTTCGGCGGGCCACGAGGCGGCTCAGGTGGGCATCGCCCACAGCATGAAGGCGCGCCAGGACTGGCTCTTTCCCTACTACCGCGACAGCGGCCTGGTGCTCGCGCTGGGCGTGCCGCTGCGCGAACTGCTGGGCCAGTCCATGGCCAGCCGGGCCGACCCCAACAAGGGCCGGCAGATGCCCGCGCACCCTGGCTCCAAGGACTACAAGGTCTTCACGGTGGCCTCGGCCATCGCCTCGCACCTCCCCCCGGCGGTGGGCGCGGCCATCAGCATGAAGCTCTTAAACACCGCTGAGGTGGCGGTGGCCTCGTTTGGCGACGGGGCGACCTCCGAAGGCGACTTTCACGCCGCCATCAACTACGCCGGCGTGCAGGGCGCGCCCATCGTCTTCGCCTGCGAGAACAACCGCTACGCCATCAGCGTGGACTTCCACAAGCAGACCGCCTCGGAGAACATCGCCGTCAAGGCCGAGGCCTACGGCATGCCGGGCTACCTGGTAGACGGCATGGACGTGCTCGCCAGCTACTATGTCATGAAGGAGGCGGTCGAGCGCGCGCGCAGCGGCCACGGCCCGGCCTTGGTCGAGCTGACCGTCTACCGCTACGGCCCGCACTCCTCGGCTGACGACGACTCGCGCTACCGGCCCAAGGACGAGGTCGAGCGCTGGAAGAAGCGCGACCCCTTGAAGCGCTTCGAGCTCTTTTTGCGCAGACAAGGGATTTGGGAGGACGCCTGGGGGGAGGACCTCGAGACCTCGATCAAGGCCGTGCAGCAAGAGGCCGCCGAGGAGGCGGAGAACGCGGGCACCTGGCCGACGGAGTCGATGTTCGAGGACGTCTACGCCGAGCCCTGGTGGAACTTGGCCGAGCAGCAGCGAGAGCTGAAGGGCGATTAAAAGGGCGATTGAGACGAGCAACAGCGCCGGCACGTACCGGTAATGGAGGAAGCTGTGGCAGTACAAAACGCAGTACAAAACATGGTGCAGACGATCGTCCGCACCCTGGACGCGGAGATGAGCCGCGACCCTCACGTGGTGGTGATGGGCCAGGACGTGGGCAAGCGCGGCGGCGTCTTCTTGGCGACCGAAAAGCTCTTCGACAAGTACGGACCCGACCGGGTCATGGACACGCCGCTCTCCGAGGCGGCCATCATCGGCGCGGCGGTGGGCATGGCGGCACACGGCCTCCGGCCCGTCGCCGAGATCCAGTTCGTCGACTACGTCTATCCCGGCTTCGACCAGCTCGTCTCGCAAGCCGCCAAGCTGCGCTACCGCTCGGGCGGGCAGTTCTCGGCGCCGATGGTGCTGCGCCTGCCCTCGGCGGGCGGGGTGCGCGGCGGCCATCACCACTCGCAGAGCCCCGAGGCGCTCTTCACCCACACGCCGGGGCTCAAGGTGGTCTATCCGTCCAGGCCCTACGACACCGCCGGGCTCCTCCGGACCGCCATCCGCGACGACGACCCGGTCATGTTCATGGAGCCCAAGCGCCTCTACCGGGCCATCAAGGAAGAGGTGCCGGGCGAGGACTACACCATTGCCCTGGGCCAGGCCGCCAAGCGCCGCGAGGGGAGTGACCTCACCCTCATCTCCTACGGCGGCATGATGGTCGAGACCATAAAGGCCGCCGAGGAACTCGCCAGAGCCGACCTCGAGGCCGACGTGCTCGACCTGCGCTCGTTGATGCCCTGGGACAAGACCGCCGTGCTCGAGTCCGTCGCCAAGACGGGCCGGGTGGTCCTCGTCAGCGAGGCGCCCAAGACCGCCAGCTTCATGAGCGAGGTGGCGGCGACCATCGGCGAGGAGATTTTAGACAGCCTGCTCGCCCCAGTCGCTCGCGTCTCGGGCTTCGACACGCCCTACCCCTACGCCCACGACCGCGACTATCTGCCGAGCGTCAACCGCATCCTGCGGGCGGTGCAGAGGGTGCTCGATTACTAATTGAAGATTCAACATTGAAGATTCAAAATTTAACATTTTCAATCTTCAATGTTGAATTGCCTCTGGAGGAAGCATGGCCAAGGAATTTCTACTTCCCGAACTCGCCGAGTCCGTCGTCGAGGGCGAGATCGTCAAGTGGCTGGTCGCTGAAGGCGACACCGTCGAGCGCGACCAGGCAATCGTCGAGGTGATGACCGACAAGGTGACGGTGGAACTGCCCAGCCCCTACGCGGGCGTCCTCGAAAAGCAGCTTGCCAAGGAGGGCGAGGTGGTGCCGGTCAACGCGCCCATCGCGCGCTTCGGCGACGGCGCCGCCTCGCCGCAGGCCGAAAGGGAACCCGTCACCGAAACCGAGCCCAAAAACCAGCCCGAGGTCAAGGATGACGAGAGAAGCATCGTCGAAGGGGGCGGCGGCCGTGGGAATGGTGACGACGAGGACGACGGCGACAGCTTGAGCCTCTTCAAGGCGATGGAGGCCAGCACCGAGGAGGCCATCTCGGTGCGGCGTGCGGTTGCCAAGGGCGCTGTTGCCAAGGATGCTGCTGCTAAGGGCGCTGCTCCTGTCGGCGTCCCCCAGGGCGACGCCCAGGTCGCCGAGAAGCCTCGAGCTTCTGCGAAACCCGAGGCCGCCAGAGGCCCCTTCGGCCGGGTGCTGGCGGTGCCCGCCGCGCGCAAGCTGGCCAGAGAGCTCGAGCTCGCTATCGAAGAGGTGCCGGGCAGCGGTCCCAACGGCCGCGTCCGCGTCGACGACGTGCGCGCCTTTGCCGAGGCGGGCAGGCCCACAGAAGCCGCCACAGAAGCCCCCAGCTCTGACTTCGGGCGCGTCCTCTACACCAGCCCGGCGGACTACCAGGCGCTCGAGGAGCGCGTGCCCGTGCGCGGCCTGCGCCGGGCGATCGCCAAGCAGATGGTCGCCTCGCACCTGCAGGCGGTGCGCACCTTGCACGTCGACGAGGCCGACGTCTCCGGACTCGTCGCCCTGCGCGACAAGCTCAAGCCGCTGGCCGAAGCGCGCGGCGGCAAGCTGTCCTTCTTGCCCTTCATCATGAAGGCGGTGCTGCAGGGGCTAAGGGATTTCCCGGTCATCAACTCGAGCCTCGACGAGAAATCAAACGAGATCGTCTACAAGCATTACTACAACCTGGGCGTGGCGGTCGCGACCGAGCAGGGTCTGGTGGTGCCGGTCATCCGCGACGTGGACAAGAAGAGCATCTTGGAAATTTCCGCGGACATCAGCCTCCTCGCCGAAAAGGCTCGAGCGGGCAAGCTGGCTCAGGACGACATCAAGCACGGCACCTTTTCGATCACCAATATCGGCTCCTTGGGCGGGCTCTTCTCCTTTCCCATCATCAACGTGCCCGAGGCGGCGATTCTGGGCGTCCACAGCATCAAGCGCCGACCGGTGGTCCTAGCAGACGACTCGATCGTCCCTCGCGACATGCTCTACTTGTCGATGTCCTTCGACCACCGCGTCATCGACGGGGCCGAAGCGGCGATGTTCACAAGCCGGGTGATCGAGATTTTGGAGACGCCCGAGGCCCTGCTGCTCGAGTAGCGATTAGGGACGATGAGGGAGTTGTAGAGGGCGGCGCCACTTCAAATATGAAGTGCAACACCTGGAGCCAAGCTCTAGGAGGCTCATAGACTCAATGCCATACTTTACCGTGATAATTGGCTTGAGAACCTGCTCGTTTCTGCCTCTTTAGGCGGCAGAGCAGGGCGGACTCAGAATCCATCAGAATGAGGAAGCTTCAGTCAAACAAAAGTCAAGTTGACAACACCGGAAGGTCCTCAACCCTCTTTGTTGCGAATATCCCCAAGGCTGCCTGGCCTAGACTGACCCCGCCATCATTGGACGGCACGCCGCGTGGCGTCCACACACGCAACGACGTCGTGTCAAGATGAGTCTTGAGCGCACCCAGAAGCAAGTCGTTTTGGAAAACGCCCCCACTCAGCACGACCACGTCGACGCCGTTGGCCTCGCAGAGTTGCAGCACCCCCTGGAACACGCTCAGCGCCAAGCCGGCGTGAAACGCCCGGGCTATCTCGGCTCGGTCACGCCCCTGCTGACAATCCCTCAGCACCGCCTCCAGTAGAGGACGGAAGTCCAACACGCCGTGGACGAAAGGCATCGGGTAGGGAGCTGCGTTTGGGGCGCTGCGGGCCAGGTGCTCGAGCCAGATGGCCGCCTGCCCTTCGAAGGTGATGGCCCGCGTGAAACCGAGGAGCGCGGCTGCGGCGTCGAAAAGGCGACCCACCGAGGTCGTGGGGAAGACGCGCACCTCCTTATGAAGCAGCGCCTTGGCTTTAGCGTAGCCTTCCCCGAAGTAGAAGGGCGGCGCGGTCAAGTCGGGTACATCGCTCAGGTCATCCAAAAAGCCCGCTGCTGCCTGGACGGGGTGGCGCGCTGCCGCGTCCCCTCCGGGTAGCTTGGCGTAACGCAGGTGGGCGACGCGTTCAAGCCCCGCTGCGAGGCTGCCCACGAAAAACTCTCCGCCCCAGATGGCACCGTCATCGCCGTAGCCGGCGCCGTCGAAAGCGATCCCGAGCACGCGCTGGTCCCAAGCCTGTCGCTCCGCCAGCACCGCGGCGAGGTGGGCGCGGTGGTGCTGCACAGCGACGCGCCTGGGGGCTGGGAGCTCGAGCGCGTGCTGCGTTGAGCGGTACTCCGGATGCGCGTCGTGAATGACGAGAGTGTCGTCCCAGGCCAGCTCGTACATGCGGGTCAGATCACGGATCGTCTCTTGAAAAGCTTGGAACGCGCCGTAGTGCTCTAAGTCGCCGATGTGTTGGCTGACAAAGGCTTGACCGTTCACCACGACCGTGACGGTGTTTTTCAGGTCGGCTCCTAGCGCCACGACGGGGCGCGAGACCGGTAGCGTCGCCACGGCGCCGGGCGCGTACCCCCTGGCACGCCGCAGCAGCACCGGCCCGTAGCACGAGGCCCGCGCCACCGAGTCATCGACGCGCCGCGCGACGGGCCGCTCCCCGATAAGAAAGGCGTCGGCGATACCGGTCAGGCGCGCCAGCGCGTCTTCATCCTGATAGGCGATGGGCTCGCTCGAGCGGTTGGCGCTGGTCATGACCAGCACGCTGGGGGCGCCTTCGAAGAGGAGGTGATGCAACGGCGTATAGGGCAGCATCACCCCGAATTCGGGGTTACCTGGAGC
Organism: Deinococcota bacterium; assembly: GCA_030858465.1. Classification (NCBI taxonomy): domain Bacteria; kingdom Thermotogati; phylum Deinococcota; species Deinococcota bacterium. Next base: position 1,021 of record JALZLY010000012.1, on the reverse strand, counting down.
GATGCCGGGCAGCTCGAGCTTGGCGGGAGCCAGCACAACGGGGCGCGCCACCGAGGTGAGCAGCGCTTGGGCTTCAGGAGAGAGTTCGACCAGCGCCTGAGCAATCGCGATATCGGCGACCATCAGCGCGAACGGCTTCTCTTTGCGGAACTTGCGCTCGCGCAGCGCCGCCACGGCAGCGGGGTTGCGGGCGTCGCAGGCCAGGTGGTACCCCCCGAGCCCCTTGACCGCTACGATAGCCCCCTGGCGAAGCATCCTGGCCGCCTCGCGAATGGCGGCCTCATCGCCATCCACCACGCGCTCACCGGTCTGAAGGTAGTAGTGTGGGCCGCACGCCGGGCAAGCGACGGGCTGCGCGTGGAAGCGGCGGTCGAGCGGATCACGATACTCGCGGGCGCACGCGGGGCACATGGGCCAGTCGTTCATGGTGGTCTTTGGGCGGTCGTAGGGCAAGCCCAATAGGATCGTGTAACGGGGTCCGCAGTCGGTGCAGTTGAGATAGGGATAACCGCAGCGCCGGTCGCTTGGATCGAAAAGCTCCCTCAGGCAAGCTTGGCAGCTAGGCAGGTCGGGGGAGATGCGCACCGTGGGACGGTCACGCTTTTCGCTCTCGTGAATTGTGAAGGTCTCAAACCCTTGGGGCTCGGCGGTTTCGACGTGAATGTCGGCGATATGTGCTGCCGGCGGAGGATGCGTCTTCAGCTCGCTCAGGAAGGTCTCGAGAGCTGCTAAAGGCCCCTCGAGGTGGATCTTGACACCCTCTTCGGCGTTCAAGATCCAACCCTTAAGCCCCTGGGCCTGGGCCATGCGGTAGACGAAAGGACGAAAGCCTACCCCCTGGACGACGCCGCGAACGAAGATGTTAAAGGCAGTCATCATGGGTAGCTACGTTTCGAAGATGCCCTTTGTGCCGGGGCGCAGGGATGCAGTATAATCCACGCACGAGGAACATTATTACGCACTTTGCAGTATAATCCCCAGTTCGGCGGCTTGCGCGCGGCGTTTCAGAAAGCGGTATAAT